>JBLHTU010000051.1:0-20473 GCA_047627515.1 Cyclobacteriaceae bacterium
CTGGCTCATCATCTTCTGAGCAAGCAGTGAATCCTGCAACAGCTACTAGAGCTAATGCGAAAAACAAATTTTTGGTCAACGTTCTTTTGACGAATTCCAATGTTCCCTCTTTTTTCATACTAATTTTCATTTATTGTTTAATTGTTTATAGCGAGTAGGGTTTGTTTTGTTAAACAAAACCTACTTTTTCCTGATTAAGAGCGAAAAAGTAAGTCAATTATTTTATTCATCAAATGATTTTAATCAGATACTTACAAATACGTTGTAAGAAATTATGAAATATACAAAACGAGACATGTTTTTTGAAGAAATATTGTGAGATTCTCAAATAAATCGATGGCCGGTTTTTCATATGCTATCAATTAGTATGTTACAACTTCGATGGTCAATACGCCGAGTGAGTAGAAATATATGGTTAATTGAATTTCCGTTTGCAGAAAAGTGTCTCCGATTCGTCAGAAAGAATTCTAATTTGCAGTATGTCAAAAATTGCTAGTTCAGGGTTAGTTGGTTCTCTCAAGATTGCCTTTGTCGTTGGGACTCTGCTCTGCTTAACCAATTTGTATCGACCGATCGTTAATCAGGAATTGGACCTTCTCCTTAGTCCTTAAGATTTTCCTCAACTATCTAATTCCGTTTTCGGTAGCTAGTTATTCTAAATTTCAATTGAGAATGTCAGATAAAAAGGAAGGCAAGGGTTAATCACTTTATTATATAAGCCTGTGTAATGTAGTCGAGCTCAGGGTAGTTGGCTTTCAAAAATGCATTTCCTTCTGCATAAATAGCACCTTGCTTCGTCGCAGGTTGATTCCCATATGCACCATAAAATTTTTCAACAACCTCCATGCCTTCAGTCACTTGTGCAATGGCAGGAAATCCCTTTACGCCAGAATAGTCTAGCTCATCTAATCGCGGGCTATTGTTCTTGATATTTATGAAGAGCTGAGTGGATCGTGTTTGAATGCCACCACGGGCAAAGGAGATAGTACCTAGTTCGTTTAGTTTTATCACAGGTTCATCGGGTACTTTGACACCGGTCCAAGCAGTATTTTTTGTACTGTCTGTATGAATACCAAATTGGACAACAAAGTCTGGTACCACTCGGTAGATGGCGATGTCTTCATAGAAGCCGCGTTTAATCAGCTGATACAGTCGATCTACGCCTGCGGGAGACCATTCCCTTCTTGCTTCGATCTTAAATTCGCCTTGGGTAGTCTCAAATTTTGCCTGGAAGTATTCAGGGGCCTTTTCCTCCGTCCACTTAGTTTTGAATGCCGTAGGAGCGCAGGAGATGCATATTGATAGGAGGAGACCTAGGGTTGCTCTATTCATGCTGAAAAATAATACTTCTAATCGAAATGGGTGACGTCATAATGAAACTTCATCAGACAAATTTTTTTTCACGTTTAGTAGGTTGCTAATCCATTGAGGGTGCCGGCGGACTTAGATGCTTGCTCCATAGCCATCCAAGACTTAAGATCATTAAGAACTGCAGCGCCTGTAGGGAAGCTACCAGCGCCTTTACCATACAGCAGTTGCTGCCCAATATTTGATGTGTTTATTTGTATGGCATTGTATTCATCATCTACAAAAAACAGAGGGTCTTCAGGTGTTATTTCCGTCAAGGCCACCTGAGCAATGAGCCTAGTTTTTGAGCGAACGAGCGTAGCTATTTGCTTTATTTTATTACCAGCTTTTTTCGCATCGGAAATTTCTAGCGGATCCAACATGTCAAGGTGCTCGGTCTGAATATGGAGAGGTTCAATGTACTGGCCAAAAAGATGAAAACTTAGTATACTCAGTTTATGGGCGGCATCTCTTCCACTGATATCAAGTGCAGGGTCTTTCTCAGCAAAACCTTTCTGTTGTGCTTCACTCAAGGCTTTCTCAAGGCTTGTATTTTGTCGAAATAATTGAGTGAGAATGTAGTTGCTGGATCCATTGAGAATACCTCTCACACTCGTAATTTCTTGGTCACTGTAGTACTGATTGGACGTTTGAATGATCGGTATAGAGCCAGCAACAGCCCCTTCGTAATAATAGGGGCTTTCTTGAAGGTCAAGAAGTTCTTGAAGGTGCTCCGCTATCATTTTCTTACTAGCGCTGATCAGAGGTTTTTTCTTTGTCAAGCAATCAATTGCAATATCGTATGCTACTTGGTCATCAGAAATCAACTCAACTATCATATCCAGCGCCGGGTCTTCTAAGACTGCTTGCAAGTTGGTCGTTATTAAGGCTGCTGGCGCATCTCTTTCTTTATGACTCTCCTTCACACAGATGTATTTCACAGAGATATTTAGCTTGGATGCTTTTAATTGCTGATAAAACCCTTGGGCAACACACCCGAATCCAATGAGGGCAATTTGCTTTGTCATTAGAGGGTTTTATTTAGAATGCTGGTTAATTGGTCGGTCTCTATCAAAAACCCATCATGTCCAAAATCGCTCTTGATCTCATTATAGGTTGCATAGGGCATGTGCTGAGCTAGCAACTGCTGCTCAGCAACCGGAAACAGTATATCCGAATCTACACCGATAACCGTAGCCTTTGACTGGATGCTGGACAAGGCGGCTTCTACAGATAGCGCATGTCTGCCAATATTGTGGCTGTCCATTGCTTTGGATAAGTAAAAGTACGATTGGTTGGTAAATCTTTTCCTCAGCTTTTCTCCTTGATATCTGACATAACTAGCTGATCGGAACTGATCCCACCGCTGATCAGAGTCTTTTTGTGTTTTCTCGAAAGACTGATAGCTGCGATAGCTCAACATGGCAATGGCGCGAGCGACTTCGAGTCCCTTGCCGCTGTCTATGCTCTCTAGTGCCATCCGTTGGACTTCATTGAATGCAATACCCCAAGGCGAATGCGACGCATTGGTAGCGATCGGTACGATCTGGTCGAAAAATGTCGGTTCCTGCACAGCCCACTCCAAAAGTTGCTGACCCCCTAAAGAGCCACCAATACCCACACGGGCTTTTTCTATATGTAGGTGATCTCTCAAATTTTGATGCACCGCGACAATATCTCGTATCGTCAAAAGTGGGAAATCCATCGCGTCAGGACCGGTGGTGCCATAACAGCTTCCCAGCGCATTGGCGCAAATCAGGAAATCTTTGTCAGGGTTAAAAAACGAGTCGCTGTTAAAAAGCGAATTCCACCAATCCAATGGATTGCTATTGCCCGTCAAGGCGTGAAAAACCCAGATGACATTCGATTTATCCCTGTTTAAAGTTCCTAAAGTGGTATAAGTGACAGAAATATTGGAAAGGGTTGTGCCCCCTTCCAATAAAATAGGTTTATCCAGCTTGTATTCAAGCGTTTTCGGAGATAGCAAAGTGCTGGTCATAGATCTTTGTGAATGCTTGTTGGAAATCTGCTTTTATGTCGTCAATGTGCTCGATGCCCACAGAGACTCTCAGAAGGCTAGGATGTACTCCTGCAGCCAATTGCTCTTCCGCTGATAGTTGCTGGTGCGTCGTAGCGGATGGTTGGATAATTAGTGTTTTTGCATCACCCACATTCGCCAAATGACTAACTAACTCGAGGTTGTCTATCAAATGAGTGGCTTGTTCTTTGTCACCCTTTAGGACGAATGAAAGCACACCACCGTAGCCTCTTTTAAGATACTTTTGAGCAATCTCGTGATAGCTACTACTTTTCAGACCGGGATAGTTGACAGACTCGACGAAGTCAAGGCTCTCCAACCATTGGGCTAGTGCCAGTGCATTTTGGACAGTACGATCAACGCGTAGTGAAAGTGTTTCTAAGCCTTGAATCAATTGGAAAGCATTGAATGGACTTAACGCAGGCCCAAAATCTCTCAGCCCTTCCACTCTCAGCCTGATTGCAAAAGCAATATTTGGTAAGCCGAGAGGGTTATCGATCCCAAATGTATCAGAAAATACTAATCCATGATATCCTTCAGAGGGTGCCGAAAAGGCAGGAAATTTTCCATTTCCCCAGTTATAGTTACCACCGTCAATGACGACGCCTCCCACTGAAGTCCCATGACCGCCGATCCATTTGGTTGCACTTGCAGTGACAACATTAGCACCGTGCTCAAGCGGTCGGAATAAGTACCCTCCTGCACCAAATGTGTTGTCTACTACCAAGGGTATGTCATGTCTTTTGGCGACAGCCGCAATTTTCTCAAAATCAGGGACATTAAATCCGGGGTTACCTATTGTTTCGAGATAGATGGCTTTGGTGTTTTCATCAATCAACTTCTCGAAGTTCTCCGGGGTATCCTTTTCTGTAAATCTGGCTTCGATACCTAGTCTTTTGAAGGCTACTTTGAATTGGATGTATGTGCCACCATACAAGAAGGAGGTCGATACAATATTGTCACCTGCGGCCAATATATTGTTGAGCGCCAAAAACTGAGCAGCTTGGCCTGATGCAGTGGCAACAGCTGCTACCCCTCCTTCTAGAGCAGCTAAGCGCTGTTCGAAAACATCCGTTGTGGGATTCATGATCCTGGTGTAAATATTTCCAAATTCCTTCAAGGCAAAAAGATTTGCACCATGTTCGGCATTTTTGAAGGCGTAAGAAGAGGTCTGGTAGATAGGGACGGCTCGAGAGCCTGTAGTCGGATCTATCTGCTGTCCGGCATGTAATTGTAGTGTTTCAAATTTATGTTGAGACATAATGATATTTTTAGTGTTGAAAATATTGCGACTGTCAGGAAGGATTACAAGCTCCTGGGGCTCGTTACCGGCTTAGTCTTACAGATCCAAGAATGGTAAGGGAGTGGTTATACAGCGCAACGGCGCATACAACTGTTGCGCATAAAGGGCGCACAGCATAACTGACTAAGATTTGAAAAAAGCTGGGTAAGCACTTTCGTGCCAAAAGGCATGTGTTGATTTTCCATAATTATCAATTTATATATCAGGAATTAGCACCGTTCCCAGAAGACCTGGGGGGGTTGCTAGCGCATCATAGAGCCTGTCTCTCAGCGCTTCTTTATAAATCGAACTATGTCGATTTGATGTCGCAAACGTAAGTCAGTATTTTAAGTCTGCAAATATTTTAAGAAATATTTTTTAGCTAATTGTTTGTTCTTGGGTAACTTCAGGAAGCTTTTACCACCTATATCTACTTTATGAAAATATTCAATATTATACTTATCTCATTGTTTATCAGCGCTTTATCCTGTACTTCAGTTGACCCTCAGGTCACAGTTGAAGTTTCCTTTTCTTCTGACTTAAAAAATACGCCGATGGATGGGCGTTTACTCTTGATGTTATCTACAAATGACGAAAGAGAGCCTCGATTTCAAATTTCGGATGGCTACGGCACCCAGCTTATTTTCGGTCAGAATGTAGATCAAATGAAGCCAGGCGAACCGATTGTTTTCAATAGTGAGCAGTTTGGTTACCCCTATGAATCACTTGCGGAAGTGCCACCAGGAGAGTACTATGCGCAGGCGCTTTTACATGTATATGAAACCTTCGATTTATCAACTGGACAGACTGTTAAATTGCCCATGGATAATGGCGAAGGGCAGCAATGGAATCGTTCGCCCGGTAACCTATATAACGAGCCAATAAAAGTGATGATCGAGCCGGAAAATCAAGGAGTTATCAAAATTGTCATGGACCAGGAGATTCCTCCAATTCCTGAGCCGGAAGACACTGAATATATTAAGCATATTAAAATGAAAAGCGAATTGCTGTCTGAGTTTTGGGGACGTGATATGTACCTAGGCGCTCATATACTACTACCTAAAGACTTTGACCAGCATCCCGAGGCAGAATATCCTTTGATGGTTTTTCAAGGACATTTTCCGAGTGACTTTGGTGGGTTTCGCACGACGCCTCCAGATCCAGACATGGAGCCTGATTACTCGGCAAGGTTCAGTATGTCAGGCTACAATATTATGCAGCAGCAGGAAGCATACGATTTTTATCAATCTTGGGTGAGTGATGACTTCCCTCGGTTTTTAGTCATTGAAATTCAGCATCCAACACCATACTATGATGATTCTTATGCCGTGAACTCTGCTAGTCAGGGTCCGTGGGGAGATGCGTTAACCTATGAGTTGATTCCATATATAGAAGAGCAATTCAGGGGCCTAGGAGAAGGATGGGCCAGGTTCTTATACGGTGGATCTACCGGTGGATGGGAATCACTCGCCGTACAAGTAATGTATCCTGACGAGTATAATGGATGCTTTGCTGCTTGTCCAGATCCGATTGATTTTCGCGCTTATTGCTTGACGGATATCTACAAAGATGATAATGCCTATTTCTACGAAAGTGAGCATAAGCAGACGGAAGTCCCAGCACATAGAAACTATCTAGGTCAGGTAAGCTCTACGCTGAAAGAGGCTAACTATCGTGAGCTAGTCTTGGGAGATAAATCTCGATCTGGGCAGCAATGGGATATCTGGGAAGCGACTTATTCGCCGCAGGGTGAGGATGGTTATCCTGTGAGATTATGGGATAAGTATACAGGAGAGATCGATCATGAAGTGGCCAAGTACTGGCAAGAGAATTTTGATCTGAGATATATTCTAGAGCGTGATTGGGAGACTATCGGTGAAAAGCTAGAAGGAAAAATCAATATCTACTGTGGCGATATGGACAACTATTACCTTAATAATGCGGTATATCTCATGGAAGATTTTCTTGAGTCAACCACTGATCCATATTATGGAGGTGAGGTAGCCTACGGTGACCGAGCAGAGCATTGCTGGAATGGAGACCCAGAGCTACCGAATCATGTGACACGCCTAAGGTATAACTCCATGTATATACCGCAAATCATGGCGCGGATCAAAGAAAGCGCTCCTAAAGGAGCAGACTTGACGAGCTGGAGATACAAATAATTTAAATGTACACCAAGCGGCCGCGGGCCGCTTGGTGTACATTCATTACTTCTGATGATTCAATTGCTTTTTATTCTCTTTGATCAGTTCATGGATGTTGACTTCCTGATTCGCATAGTAAGTAGTATCAATCGATAAGAGTTGAATCCGTTTCTTCTGATAAATAGTATATATTTCTTGGCCGACTGCTAGGTTAACACCACTGAGAGACAATGGAGATAAATTAGGGTTCATCACACCAGGGATTTCTAGATAAATACTTTTTAAGCGGGTATTAATCAAAGTGAGCGGGACCGCATCAGCGACGAGGAATAAGGCTGCCAGAAAACTGCTAATGAATAGCTTTTTCATGGGTTTTTAAATTTAATTTGATCTTAAGACCACCTTCAGTATTTAAAGTTTTGATCGTGACACTTTTATGACAACTTTTGACAATCTGCTGAACTCATGAAACACGCTAACCGACTTAATCAGGTCCAAGAGTACTATTTTTCGCATAAACTTCGAGAGATCGCAGCTATGCGTGCTCAAGGTGTCGATGTCCTAAATCTTGGGATTGGAAGTCCGGATCTATCCCCACCCCCAGTGGCTGTCAAGGAGCTGTCGATGTCGCTCAGCAAATCAGAGGTGCATGGATATCAGCCCTATCAAGGCATTCCACGTTTACGAAAATCAATCGCAGATTTTATGCATTCACAGTTTGAGGTCACTGTAGATGAGTCTACCGAGATACTGCCACTAATGGGGTCCAAAGAGGGGATTATGCATATTTCGATGGCATATCTCAATAGAGGTGACAAGGTGCTTGTGCCATCGCTTGGTTACCCAACCTATGCCTCTGTCACTCAACTGATGGAGTCAGAGGTACTACAGTACCCATTAGATGAAAAGAAAAACTACGCACCTGATTGGGATTATTTCGATGAGTTACCAAAAGACGTAAAAATTTTATGGATCAACTATCCACATATGCCAACCGGAGTGAAAGGTACGCCTGCGTTATTTAGGCAGTATGTTGAGGTTGCTCGAAGAAAAAATTTGCTGCTGGTGCATGATAATCCTTACAGCTTTATCAGAAATAATCACCCCTTAAGCATTTTCTCCATACCCGGATCGGAGGAGGTTTCTTTAGAGCTCCATTCGCTTTCTAAGACCTTTAATATGGCTGGGTGGCGAGTAGGCTGGCTAGCGGGAGCTAAGGCATTGATAGACCCTGTCTTGAGGGTCAAAAGCAATATGGATTCAGGTATGTTTAGACCCGTACAAGAAGCAGCGTCCTCGGTACTTAGTCTGGGGTCAGAGTGGTTTAATGACCAAAATAAGGTGTACAGTCGAAGGTTCGAGTTAGCCAAGGAGCTAGTGCAATCCCTTCATTGCTCGATGTCTGGAAGTGAAGCAGGTATGTTTGCATGGGCCAAAACTGATGGAGTCAGTGGACGGACGCTAGTCGATCAACTATTGAGCGAGAAAAATATTTTTGTAACGCCAGGAGATATTTTTGGTGAGCAAGGCGCAGAGTTTATACGGATTTCACTCTGTAATTCTGAACAGCAATTTGCAGAAGCAATAAAGAGAGTTTCAACATGAAGATGGGAGTCGTTGGTTTGGGTTTGATGGGTGGGTCATGGGCACTTGCTGCTAGACAGCATAGCTTATGTACGGAAGTAATTGGTTACGATGCCAACGCTAATCATATGAATAAAGCCCAAAACTTACACATCACTGATCGTGTAGTTAATAGCCTAGAGGGATTAGTAGAGGGATCTGATATGATTGTACTGGCTGTTCCAGTCGATGTGATTGAAGAGATCCTTCCTGTGGTATTGGACCTGATCGACGATAAGAAGTTTGTGGTAGATTTTGGCTCGACGAAATTGTCCATCGTAAAGGGAGTGGGCAGCCACCCCAAAAGGAGCAGATACCTCGCAGCTCACCCGATTGCTGGGACAGAGTACAATGGACCTGGCGCAGCATTTTCTGAGCTATATAAAGAAAAGGTGATAATCTTATGTGATACAGTCATGACTGATGATGACGTTACGGAAGAATTCTCAAGGTGGTGCACGATGCTCAATCTTACGATGAGTGAATTGACGGCGGAGGAACACGATCTTCATTTGGCTTATGTCTCACACCTAAGTCATGTCACATCATTTAGTCTCAGCAATGCAGTATTGAAGAAGGAAAAGGAAAATCAGAGGATTTTGGAATTAGCGGGTTCCGGATTTGCATCTACTGTTCGCTTGGCAAAGAGTTCACCGGAGATGTGGACACCTATTTTCATGCAAAACAAAGAGGCGATTTTAGCAAGTGTTGATGCTTACATGGAAGAAATTTCCACTTTTAAAAATGCTTTAGAGGCAGGAGATCGGGAAAGAATCTATCGGTTTCTCCAAGAGGGGAACGAGATTAAGAAAATACTAAAGTGAAATTAAAAGTGGTAGTGTTTAAGAGTTGTTTGTCACTTGTTCGCCATTGGATTGCCCATTTTGGCAGATAGAACGTGCAATTCTTTGATCAATAGCAGGACCTCACGTTGATTGGTTTTATGGTTAGTATGCAGACACGCCTCCAGCTGTTTGGCCAGTCCAAACATGTCGAAATCTACGCGTTCCCCCCAAGATTCTAAACCACGTCCTTTCGCCTGAGCAATTATTTCTTCGCTCCGCTCAATTAATTGTTCAACTGACATTTTCATACCATATTATTTAAGTATTCCTTTTTCTTTAATCTGGCGACTGTTTTTTTTAAAGTCTTATCCAGCGCCTTGATAAGTAGATCATTTACTATAAAAGGGAGCCATTTTTGATTTAATTCTAGTTCGATTCCTACGTAGTTTTGATCAGAAAAAAGTTTTCTTAGATGAGTCGTAAAGCCATCATCGATGCCTGAGTAGGGTTGGTTGAGATCTATTTGGAACGTAGGTAGCTGCTGCTGTAGAGCTGCCAGCCAATTCCCGCAAAAAGAATATTCAAGAGGACTTTCAGGATCAAAAAGTATCCCGATATCTGTACTTCTTATCTTGCTAAAAAGAACTGGAGTAAAGCTGTGAACGGAAAGGTGGACTACAGGTCCATTTTTTAACATGGACCCGATTTTTTCTTCTACTTGATCTCTATATGGGTGGTAGTATCGATCCAGTAAGTAAATTTTGATTGATCGCTTAAGAGATCTGGTGTATGCAGAGAACAACTCAGGGTGATCAAGTGAACGGTTAGGCTCAACTAGCAACCTTGTAATCTCCGAATAAAAGATCGGAACCTTATTCGAAGCAGCTAGGTAATTGGCCACACTTAAGGCTCCAGGATCCCAACCTGTGTGCGAAATTAGCTTAGATTCAGCGTCATGGAACAGGTACTTATATGCGTAAGGGACTATATTGTTCGCATGTTCGCACGTAATGATTAAATGAAAGTTGCGCATGTGTCAAACTGTTTATTTTCTGCCAAATTCGCACACAACTCTCTGTAAACCAGTTTTAGGTTAGCTTTTTCATACTGCTCTTCTGTTATGTTTAGGATTCGCTCTGCCAGAGATCCTTCAGATAGTATTATGTCAATTACGTTTTTCCATGGTTGCATTTCGGATGGATAATGGTGTATCACATCCATAACCAGCTTTTCCCAGATTTCTCCTACTGTTGCTGATTTACTGTATATGCCCAGCATGCGCAGAAATGCTTCTTGATCAATTATGCTTTTTCGTCCGAATTTGATCGTTTTTTGGAAGATTCCGTGTAAACTGTTTACTTTCCACTTTTGGAGCTCATGGTGAGTAGTGATTTTTTCTCTCACAAGAAGTTTCAGTAAATGGATAATAAGTACAGCAATGCCGAGGTCTGCTTTTGGGCATTCTTGTAGGTCGATGATTCGAATCTCAATCGACCCTCTATCAAACCGTGCAATAGCACCTCTTGAATTTACCCAAACGGGTTCGAGGATACCATCAGGGTCATATTTTTTTATGTCCCGAGCAATCTTATCGTAAATGAGCTTATGATAAAGTCGCTTGGATGGAACCATTTCTGGAATCACCTGTCCTGTAATGCTTGGAATCAGTCGTTGATTGTATTGATAGTAAGACAGGCGCTTGTCCAAAAACCCAGTAAAACGTCCGTCAAGAATGGGCGAGCTCGCAGATAGTGCTGGGATTAATGGTAGGATAATCCTAATGGCATTGTGAAGTTTTACGAACTCCTCATCGTCATAAAACGGCAAATTGATGTGCATACTTTGGAGATTTGACCATCCGTGCCCTTTGCAGTCAAATATTTTGTTATACACATCATAGATATGTGATTGGTCATGTGGCCAGAGTTTTGCCTCTGTTTCTGGCTGCATCCAGGGATGCGCGGCGGTAGGCATCAGCATTCCATTCCATTCCTTCAATAGCTCGTTAATTTGCCTAATATTTAATTCAAAATCTGATTCAAGTTGCTCCAAATTGGAGGTAGGACTTGTGCATTTTAATTCAATGACATGAAGGACCAGTTCGTTGCACCAAGTGATTGCACCATTGACATATTCATTGCTAATCTGGCCACAAACCTTCTGAAAAAGTAAGTCTGAGATGGGTTTGATATTCAAGGTATCACGGTCAACAATCATGTATTCCAGTTCAATACCATAAACCTCAAATAAGTGAAATCTTTTACGCGTCTCCATAGAGTTATTTGCTTTGTACTAACTGCATTAGATGGTTCATGATCGTTTCGTACAATTTGGACTTCTCTAGCTTGTCTTCGATGCCACTATCAATGCTGGGGTTGTCATTGATTTCGATGACAAAATATTTGCCATCTATTTCTTTTATGTCCACACCGTAAAGTCCGTTTCCAATCAGTTTGGTTGCTTTGATCGCAGTCTGGATCAATTTTTTCGGTACTGCTTTGATATCAAATGTCTCAGTTTTGCCAAGCCGCGTTACATTGGTTTTTCTCCAATCCACGATTTGCCAGTGTTTGCTTGCCATGAAATACTTGCAGATATAAAGTGGTTGATTGTTTAGTACACCGACTCGCCAGTCAAAAGGAGTGGGAAGAAATTCCTGAGCGATTAATAGATCAGTTTGCTGAAAAAAGGCGTTTAGGCAGATTTCTAATTCCTGATCATTGCTGACTTTTTTGACCCCCTTTGAGAAGGCCCCGTCGGGAAGTTTGAGTACGTAAGGGAAAGCCAAACCCTCTGGCTTTGAGCCTTTTGCAAAAGTCACTGATTTCGGCGTAAGTATCTCATGTGTCTGGAGTAGTTCATTGAGATAGATTTTGTTTGTGCATTTTAGGATCGACTCGGGATCATCTATGACTGCTAGCCCTTCGTAATCAGCATATCTTGCTATTCTGAACGTATGATGATTCACATTTGTAGTTTCACGTATAAAAAGAGCGTCAAACTGGGTAATCCTACTAAAATCTGACTTGGAGATCAACTCGGTATTGAAACCGACCTTTTCAGCTGCTTTGATAAATTTCTGTATCGCCTGTGCATCCGAGGGAGGGTATGCTTCTTCAGAATTTACTAAGATTGCAAGATCATATTTTTTCCTTGTATAGGACGTGCTAATGGCATTTTTGCCTGTCGATAAATACTGCAATCCGGGCAACAACTCTATCTGTTCAGTTTTCGTAAGATCTCTGATGTTTTGAGAACGAAGGGTGCTTAACTGCCACCTTTCTTTCTTCTCAAACCTAGCCATCAAGACGGGCATTTGGTATAGTTGAAATAGCAGAGAGGACAGTTTTGCCAGTGTAGGATCATTGGCCTTACCAAAAAATATTTTTATCTCAAGTTTGTTATCGGCGTACTTGTCAAGAGAAGACTGGATAATCTGGTCAAAGTCTTGAGCATCACCTTTGATAAGATGCGTGAGTTTGACATCCATCATCGATGAGGTAGTTGGCAATACCTTGTGTCCTCGTGCCTCGGCTAGGAGCGATACATAATATCCAATTTGTTGGTACTGATAGCTTGCGCAAAGGTTGATAACGCGTATACGTTTTTGCTTGCTGAATTCTTCCGATTCCAAGTATTCAGTAGACGAGATGCACTCGGTACCAGGTAATATTTTTTTCCAATCGGATATTTTTTCAGTTACTAATATAGTCTTCATGCAGATTTTGGAGTTATGATTAGGAGATTAGCATCATACGTAATCATCCCCAGCAGGATCGCATGGATCACTCTTCTGATAGGTATCTTATAGTATTGCTCTTCCATAGAAATTGGATTAGGGTTCAAAGGGTCTGCAATGAGTATATCTTCTCCGCTGAGACTGCTCAAGACGACAAAATGGCCCGCTGGTTCCCCTTTTGTATCGTGATAGATATTGTATTTGGGGATTTCTCTTGCACTTTGATATAGATACGTTGCACTTAGTCCTGCCAAGATGGGCATGCCGGATTCTAGGTAGCGAGTGAGTAGATTCCGATTGAGCTCTTGAAACCTAATACTTCCTCCTAATGATAGGAATGTGAGGTAAGCGTCAGTGGCTTGACGAAATTTATTGCTCGTTTTATAGACCCGCTGTTCAGATAGTTTTAGTGCTAGATCGGTTGATTTTTCAAACCATGTCGGATCAAACATCTGTAAGTTGTAGCTGTAGATGGTTGCATCGAAACCATGTGCTAGGGCATGATTGCCCATCATGACAGCCAATGTACCACCGCCTTTCACTTCTTTAACTTCCTTGAGCAATTGAGGAAGGCTGATGTCTAGTCCATGGTATTGATAGACAGACTGCAAGCATGTTGGGCCGCAACTTTCGTCAGTTGGTTGCGGAAGGATCTGAATTTTTCGTTTAGCTTTAATTAGCTTTGACATCATTGATTTAATCTTGTTTCTTGGACGCAAGGAGACGAAAAAGTCACTTGACTTGAACAATCTTTTTTTATGGTGGACAGAGTCGATTCCTTAGATGCTAGTGCCAGTGATATTGAGCTGATCACGTTGATTCAGGAAGGGCAACTGCGTTTTTTTGACGTGTTAGGACAACGTTACAGAGCACATATTTTTAGCAAGTGTTTTTCATATGTCAAGCAACGAGAGTCAGCTGCCGATCTTACACAGGATATTCTTATTAAGGTTTATTTAGAATTACCTACATTTCGAAAAGAGGCACGTTTTTCTACTTGGTTATATGCGATCATTCATAACATTTGTATTGATTTCTTAAGAAGGAATAAGAAAAATATTCATCAGGTATTGACAGCTAAATTGGCAGAAAGTGTAGTGGATGATTGGATCGAAGAAGAGACTTTGGCTGAAGAAAAAACCTTAGAACTTATGGAAGCTCTTTTGTTAGAACTTTCCCCGGAGGATAAATTGATTCTCGTAATGAAATACAAAGAGAAACATAGTATTAAAGACATAGTTCAGGTAATGCATTTGTCTGAAAGTGCAGTCAAAATGAGACTTAAAAGGGCAAAAGAGAGGTTGAATGAATTCTATCGGTTAAAAAAAGCATAATTGGCTTTTGAAATCATAATTGATAGAATAATGCTTGCTGCTGCTGCACGGAAGCTCTTATTCTTATCGATTAAGTCAAGATTAGTCTGTGGTTATATTCTCCAATAAAGTGAAAAAGACCTGCAAAGTGATTCACAGGTCTTTCTGAATGTCTAAAGTAATAACTTACTGGTTTTGCGAGAATATATGACTTAGGCTAGTGCTTTGGCCATCGTATCACCGATGTCTGCAGGTGACGTAGCTACGTGCAGCCCACATTCAGCCATAATTCTCATTTTAGCTTCAGCCGTATCGTCTTTACCTCCGATGATTGCTCCTGCGTGACCCATACGTTTGCCTTTTGGTGCAGTCTGCCCAGCGATAAATCCAACTACTGGTTTTGGATTGCCTTGCGCTTTGATCCACTGAGCTGCCTCAGCTTCGTACTGACCACCGATTTCACCAATCATAACGATAGCATCAGTTTCAGGATCATTCATCAAAAGCTCGACTGCTTCCTTCGTGGATGTTCCGATGATAGGATCACCGCCGATACCAATTGCAGTGGATATCCCAAAGCCAGCTTTCACTACTTGATCAGCTGCTTCGTACGTTAGTGTACCTGATTTAGAAACAATACCAATTCTTCCTTTTTTGAAAATGAAGCCGGGCATGATGCCAACTTTAGCCTCACCGGGGGTGATGACACCTGGGCAGTTCGGGCCGATGAGTGTAGCTCCTTTTGCTCTAGCGTAAGGCTTAGCACTCATCATATCTTTCACCGGTATGCCTTCTGTGATGGTGATGATGACTTTGATGCCTGCATCAGCTGCTTCCATAATAGCGTCTGCTGCGAAGGCAGGAGGCACGAAAATGATAGTTGTATCTGCACCTGTTGTATCAACCGCATCCTTTACTGTATTGAAGACTGGAAGATCAAGATGAGTTTGACCTCCTTTTCCGGGGGTAACACCTCCTACTACTGGAGAACCATATTCGATCATTTGAGAAGCATGAAATGTTCCCTCTGTACCGGTAAAACCTTGTACAATGATTTTTGAATTCTTATTAACTAGTACGCTCATATGATGGTCTGCTAGGTCTATTTGTGCTGCAAAAATATCTGAAAAAGCCCCAAAGGCAAAGGTTGTTACTTATTCCTTAAGTAAATAATCATCGATAAATTCTCGAACGGCTCCGTGCCCCCCATTTTTTGATAATTTAATGTCTGCAATTGCCTGTATTTTCTGTACGGCATCTGCAGGACAAGCAGCTATTCCGACGTGCTGCATGATTTCTAGGTCATTGACATCATCTCCTATAAAAGCTACCTGTTGCTTTTCGATTTTCAGTGCGGTTAACCAATCACCCAATACCGTTAATTTTGGCGCTTGTCCAATGTAAACATATTTCATGCCTAGGTTATCCGCACGGGTCTGCACCATCCCTGTGATCAAACTATGGCTAATAATTCCTACTTCGATCCCAGCTTTCATCGCCAGTTTGATGCCCATGCCATCTCTCGCATTGAATCGTTTGAACTGAACACCTTCCTCGGTGACGTAGACCCCTCCGTCTGTCATGGTGCCATCTACATCTAGAACGAGCAATTTGATATTGCTGCAGTCCATTAAATGATTGTTTTTCCTACTGCTTGAGCGATCGGTTGTAGTGAAGCGAAAAGGTCACTAAACTGATCATGATCGAGTTGCTGCGCAGCATCTGACATCGCAGTGGCAGGCGTGGGGTGCGATTCGATCAACAATCCATCTACATTCATGGCTAAGGACGCTCTTGTGAGATCTGCAACGCCATACCGATAACCCATGGCATGACTAGGATCTACTATGATAGGTAGATTGGTGTATTCCTTTAAAAATGCTACTCCGCAAAGGTCTAATGTGAATCTTGTTTTCGTTTCAAAGGTTCTAATACCTCGCTCGCATAAGATCACATTTGGATTTCCTCCTGAAAGAATGAATTCTGCTCCCTGTACGAACTCCTGCAAAGTGCTGCCAAACCCTCTTTTAAGTAGAATGGGTTTCTGCGTCTGTCCACATCTTTTTAATATGCTTTGATCGTACATCGCCTTAGCACCTATCTGTATGATATCAGCGTGCTCGATGACGAGGTCTACATGAGATGAGTCTTTTACTTCGGTAATTATCTGAAAACCATATTCTTCTCTGATTTTACTAAGCATCCGCAAGCCTTCCTCACCTAATCCTTGGAAAGTGTAGGGTGAAGTACGCGGCTTGAAGCAGCCAGCTCTTAGCGTCTTGATATTGTGCTTTTTTAAAAGCTCGGCAGATTGCTTGATCTGATCCCAAGATTCGATAGAGCAAGGGCCAGTAATCATCATGGTATTCCCTGAAGTTCCGCCTATTTCTTGATCGCCAATTTGGACACTTCGTTTTCCATCCAAATACGTGCTGCTTCCAAGCTGCAAATCAGAATCCATCGGAAAGTACGCGTCTGTCAGGTCAGACACTGATCCCGGCAATTGCTGGACTTTAGAAGCGGTAACTAGTACATATTGGTCGCCAGATTTAAATCGAATGGCTTGAAGTTCAGCTGCGAGACTCGCCGATTTGGCATCACTGACAGATGATTTAAGATGTATGATCATGATTCACTGCGAATAAGATTGATAAATGATAAAGCGCCTACCAGTTGGTTATTTTCGCCAAGTACAGGTAAGAAGGAGATTAAGAAACTTTTAGACCTGATCAGCTGTAGCAGGTCAGAAATGGTTGCATCCTGCTGGATGCTAACCGGCGTATTGTTAATTACATCTGAAGGGTCAATCTTATTGAAATCATCCAAATGTTTTAGAAATCCTTTTCTAAGGTCTGCATTGCTACTAAGACCAAACAGAGTACCATCTCTGTTTTGGAGTAAGGCAAAACCTGTGTTGTACTGCTCAATGCACTGAAAGATTTCCTTCACTTCAGGGTTTGCACTTAAGATCGGAGCATCTTCAAGATCAATCATGAAATCTGCTACTTTGAATTGGGAGTGGATGACCGAAGAGCGTAAGTGCATCAAAGCGGCTCCGATGGATGCATGATTGACGAGGTACGAACCAGAGACAACGGAACTGACACCTAAGATCCGGAGTATGAATCCAATTTCATCATTGACACCACCGTCGACATGAATCGCTCTCCCGGGGTACTGATTACGAAATTTACGTATCTTCTTAAAGTTGTTTTTCTGAAACACACCGCCGCTTTGTCCGGGTGTTGTCGTCATCATCAGAATAAAATCAAACTGATTCTTGAAGTCTTCAAAGACTTGTACAGGAGTTTCTGAAACGATGGCTAGACCTAGCTTCGCATCGGGAAAATCGGGGAAAATGGTATCCTTTGGCAACTGCTCGAACTGAAACGTTACGTACTCTACCTGATGTTCTTTGATTAGATCGAAGTATTTGGCAGGGTTTTCAGAAATGATATGCAGATCGATTGGAGTATTGCTGGACTTGCGTATGGTGGCGATGTCATCAAAGACGCTCGGGTCATCGTTGCAGTCAATATGGAAAAAGTCGATATGGCATTCGTCCAGTTCTTCGACCAGCGCGTGCATGGATCGTTCTTTGGAAGAATACAGAGAGGCAGAAATCTTCATTCAGGGGCTATCCTGTTGTTTAGGTAAGTAGCAAAGATAAATGAATAGCTGGATGCATCCCTTTGATTTGATCAGACATGTTTTCTTTTTGTTGCGTCTAGTAGATTATTAGTCGCGGGCACAAAATATTATTATTTATTGTACTTGCTGCTAGAACCACTTAGCAGACTTTTTGACCTTTTTATAGGTGCGATTTTGCGCTTTTTTGATCATCTCCGTAAAGCACCATTTTATCTTAGATAATAAATATACATTTCAGGAAACCTTTGCAAAAAAAAGGCGTTACTTAAAATGAACATTATCCTCTTCATATTAAATTGGTTTAGTAAAGGGAATTCACCGAGAATTCCCTTCTTTTTTGCCCTTTTTTCTCATCGTTTGGTCATTTTTGACATATGATAGATTTGAGAAGCGACACAGTAACCAAGCCTACAAAAGATATGCTATCAGTCATGATGCATGCTGAGGTAGGAGATGATGTTTTCGAGGCAGACCCCTCTGTCAATTCCCTTCAAGAAAAGATCAGTTCACTTTTTGGCATGGAAGCCGCTTTGTATTGTCCATCTGGTACGATGACTAATCAGATCGCGATGCGAGTCAATACAAGTCCGCAGGACGAAGTCATATGTGACAAACGGTCACATATTTATCTCTATGAAGGAGGAGGTATGATGTATAATTCGATGATCTCTCCCAAGCTTCTCGAAGGAGACCGTGGTCGAATTACGGCAGAGATGGTCCGTGAAAATATTAATCCAGACGATATTCATTTTCCTCGTACTGCTCTCGTGGCGATCGAAAACACCATGAACAAGGGAGGAGGAGCAACCTACGATATGGAGACTATAAGGGACCTCGCCGACGTTTGTAGGAGTAATGGTCTGAAGTTTCATTTGGATGGCGCTCGGTTGTTCAATGCACTCGTTGAGTCAAACGATGATCCCAAATCATACGGAGAACTGTTTGACACAATTTCCATCTGTTTTTCAAAAGGGCTCGGTGCCCCTGTAGGCTCTGCGCTGCTGGGTTCGCATGCAGCGATCAAGCAAGCAAAAAGAGTTCGAAAGGTCTTCGGTGGTGGGATGCGGCAAGCGGGATACCTTGCCGCCGCGTGCAGTTATGCTTTAGATCACAATGTCGATCGCTTGAAAGAAGATCATAGTAGAGCTCGCGAGATTGGTCAGATTTGTACGCAGCTGACTTTCGTCAAAAACGTATATCCTGTCGATACCAATATTGTCATTGCTGAGCTGGATGGTGTATCCGAGAAATGGGTACTAGATGAACTAGCGCAGCGCAATATCCATGCAGTCGGTTTCGGTAAAGGGCTTGTCCGATTCGTTACACATCTTGACTTTACAGATGATCATTTAGAAACCTTCCGATCAGAAATGATCAAGCTGAAGCCTTAATTGCAGTACTTCGGTACCGTGAGACTAGGTAGATTCCTAAGAAGATGAGTGATCCACCTAGGATATGCGTCCAATTAAGCTGCTCCCCAAAAAACAGAACAGCCACAGATATAGCTACGACAGGTTGCAGATACGCGTAAGCACTTACTAAAGTCGGGCTGCTGCGTCGCATCGCCCAGATGTTGAGGAAATAGACCACCACTGTGACCCCTAAGATGACATAGATGATGCTCAGCCAAACTTGCCATGTAAATGTGGCGGGTTCTATGTCAATCGCTTGACCAAAGCAAAAAGGCAAGCAAAAGAGCAAACCAAAGATAAAAATCCATTTTGCAATTGTCAGTGGCTGGTATCGAGTCATTAGTCTTTTGACGAGTACAAGGTATAAGCCGTAGCTAAAAGCATTTCCCACAATCATCAGGTCACCGATCGGATTGCTAGATGAAAGCTGATTGGGTTGATAGACCACTAACCCAGCCCCTAGCAGTCCTACGATTAGACCAACCAATCTCCAAATGATCACTTTTTCCTTAAGGATAATGATCGATAGGATAAAGACAAACAAGGGTAGCAGGGTCATGATCAAAGAAGCGTTGACTGCTGTGGTCATGCTTACGCCCTTAAAGAATAGTAGCATATTAATACCAGCACCCGTAGCTCCACATAAAAAAAGTCGAAACCCATCATTTTTCCAATCGATGGATTCGGCTGATTTTGCGGTAATGAGCCAAAATATGGCTGCAGCGAATAGCACACGATAGCCAATAAAACCGAGAGGAGCTATGAACGCAGGCGTGACTATTTTAACAATGGAGTAATTGATGCCGTATAGTGTGCTGACCAATAGCAACGCAGTATGAGTAGGCCAGTTGGCAGATTTCATACTGCAAAACTAATCAGTACCTTTCGGCTTTGTAATTAATTGTAAGAGCCGTTGTTCATAAGAAATAATTAGTTATTTTAGTTTTTGGATTAAAAATTGTATTTAATGGTCAAGAACGTAGTAATTGGTCTCCTTACAGTAGCGGTAATCTTCTTTGGTACTTATGCATATGTAAAAGCAAATGAAGCAGAGAGGCAAATGATTATAGCTCATGAAAACGCTGTGGATGCCGAGGAAGCAGCAGCTGAAGCAAGAAAACAAGAGTCGCTTGCTA
>JBLHTU010000052.1:0-20160 GCA_047627515.1 Cyclobacteriaceae bacterium
TACTTCAGGGTAAGCTAAGCAGCCAACTGATAAACGCTTCCTATAGAAGTCAATTGTATCAACCTACAAGTTTGGAACAGCAGTATTTTGGCAACCACTTTGTGTGGGATAATGGGTTTTCATCCACATTTGTGAATGAATTGAAAGTAGATCTGTCGGTTGACTGGAATCGCTTTGAAATCAAACCTAACGCCAGTTTTACGACGCTCAATAACTATGTGTATTTTGATACGCTAAGCTTACCTAGACAAACTCAAGACCCTCTTTTGATTTCAAGAATTGGATTGGACTTAAATTTCAAACTTTTGACCAATGCGGAGGAAGATGAAGCCTTTCATTTTGAAAATCAAGGTTTTTTCACACAAGTCACAGGCTCAGAATCATCTGCTTATCCAGTGCCACAATGGTTTGCCAATGCACGATGGTATTGGAAGGGGAAGTGGTTTGAGAATGCTATTCCGATACAAATAGGTTTCGATGTCCATGCAAAAACCGGGTACTTTGCGCGTGCGTACAGCCCTTCAATACAACAGTTTCATGTGCAAAATGACGAACGTCTCAAAGGCTATTTCACGATTGATCCCTTTATCTCCATGCAAGTCAATCGTGTATATCTTTTTTTCAAAGGGACACACATAAACATGCCTGTCGAAGATGGGTATTTCATCACTCCGTTTTACCCTGGTCAAAGACGTGTTTTTGATTTCGGTGTACGGTGGCTGTTTTTTGATTAAAGACTATGGAACAACCATTAGATAAAACAACGCTGGGACTGAACCTGCCGACAGATCCAAGGTGGGTTGATATTGCCGAAAAGCAAATAGAAGATATTCTTGTAGATCATGCTTTTTGTGAGCAGAAGGCCGCGACGAGCTGTATTTCTCTCATTGTTCAGTATCCAGATAAGGCTGAGTTAGTTGCTGCATTAACGCCAGTAGTTGCAGAGGAGTGGGCGCATTTTGAACGAGTGCTTGATCAGCTGACCAAACGTGGTTTTGCACTGGGTATGCCCAGGAAGGACGAGTACGTATCCAAGCTCAGCGCTGTAGTTAGAAAGGGCGGGAGCAGGGAGCAACAATTAGTAGAAAAACTCCTGATGAATGCCTTGATTGAGGCAAGGAGTGCAGAACGCTTCAAATTATTGTGGAAGCATATACAGGATCAAGAGTTATCGTCTTTTTATTACGAGCTAATGATTTCCGAAGCAGGGCATTACAATAACTTCATCGATCTAGCCAGAACGTACATGGACGAAGTCTACGTCAAGGCGCGGTGGAAAGAGTTCCTAGAGGCGGAAGCTGAGATTGTGAAAAACCTAGAGGTACGACCAGATCGTATGCATTGAGCTGACAAAAGGGTCTTGCTGTTTGCTCAGGTTTTTTGCTTTTTCTTTTTAGCAGCAGGAAATAGGATGTTGTTGAGGATGAGCCTGTAGCCGGGGCTATTAGGGTGTAAGTTGAGGTCGGTTGGTTCTTCACCTACCAGATGTTGGTAGTCCTCTGGATCATGCCCGCCATAGAAAGTGAAAAAACCTTTCTCAATCACGCCGTGGATATACCTAGCTTCTCCAATGCTTTTGGTTTCACCCATGACCAAGATGTCACCTTTTACCATTCCCTTTTTAAACCCAGTTGTTTGCCCCATAAATCCAGGAATAATATAACTGTGATTTTGCGTCAGCATAGTAGGGATAGGATCCCATTTTGCTGAATATTGAAAAAGTGTGAAATAGTCATTTTCTTGTCTTAGCCCTCGGCTATTTGGCTGGTTATCGATTGAGGAGTATTCGTATTCCCAGGGGCTTGTGACAAGCTGAAAGTCTTTAAAGGCAAAAGTCTTGTCGAAGTCGAGCTTTGACTGTGCTTTTGGGTCCATTGGATCACCATCAAACATCACATCGCAGATATCCACGCCTTCAGCAGCGAGTGCAATGTCGTACGTATCTGTAGCGGAGCACATCGCGAACAAGAAACCACCGCTGGCTACATAACTCTTAATACGTTTTACGATTCCCAATTTCAAATGAGACACTTTCGAAAAGCCGTGCTTTTGAGCAGATGCTTCATACTCCTTTTGCTGTTGCTGATACCAAGGCATATGCTTATAAGACCGATAGAACTTACCATATTGTCCTGTGAAATCTTCATGGTGTAGGTGTAACCAGTCATATTTGATCAGTTCACCATACATGATTTCATCATCAAAGATCACATCGTAAGGAATTTCGGCGTACGTCAGTACAAGTGTAACAGCGTCGTCCCATGGTTGCTTACTGCTAGGGGAATAGACCGCAATTTCTGGATATTTTTCTAGTCTCATTACATCCATATTGGAGGCAGGAGAGCCTATTTCATCCAATAACTCTAGCGCAGTTCCTTCGGAGATTATTTCAAAGCTGATGTTACGGATGATGCATTCATTTTGGATCAGAGTAGAGTGATCGATCATAAAACTCCCTCCTCGATAGTTGAGCAGCCAATCCACAGGAAGTTCTTTCGAAAGCGTCCAGTAAGCCAAACCGTATGCCTTCAAGTGATCGGACTGAGATTCGTCCATCGGAATAAGTAAGTATGTACCAAACGAGGTGCCCGCTTGAGCCAGCAGAACAGTTAATAAAAATATCTTTAGCTTCATTCGCATCGTTTTTTCCCTTTCTAACGTAAAGATTGATTATTGTACATTGTAAAATAACGAAGCTAGAAAATAGTTTCAAATCTAAAGTACCTTTGGTTTAATGGATATCATAGAAAATGTCAAAGAAGGGATCAATTCGATCAAAGCGAATAAACTTCGAACAAGTCTTACGGCAGCCATCATAGCGATCGGAATTATGTCCTTGGTTGGTATTTTAACTGCGATCGAAGGCATTCAGTCTTCTATCAATGATAGTTTTTCTAACCTTGGATCCAATACGTTTGATATCGAGCGAAAGCGGCCCGATCGTGGCTCAAATGACGGAAAAAAATCAAAAGTGCATCCTCCCTTGAAATTCGATGAGCTGATCCGGTTCAAAGAAAAGTGGGAAGGTCCAGGCAGTGTATCACTCAATGTAGTACTGACCGGAACGGCAGAAATCAAGTACAGATCTAAAGTTACAAATCCAAACATCAGAGTTCGTGGAGGCGATGAGAATTACCTGATTGCTGACGGTTATGATGTCAAAGAAGGGCGAAGCTTTTCTCCCTCGGAGATTAACAACGGTGCTTATACGGCAGTCATTGGTAGTGACTTGACAGCTGCACTATTTGAAAGAAATGAGAGCCCCATTGGAAAAAAAATCACAGTGATGGGTGCAGCCTTTAGGGTAATTGGTACGCTGGCAGAGCAGGGGGGTGCCAGTGGCAACTCTAGTGTAGACCGGACAATTATTGTACCGATTACAACGGCACGGATTATCGGAGCAAGTCGAAACTTTGGATATGAGGCAACAGTCGCATTAGATGATCCTTTGCAGATTGAATATGCAACTGGGCTTGCCACAGGCTTGATGCGCCGGATCCGTGGAGATAGACCTATTGATGAAGATTCATTTGAGGTGCGCGTCAGTCGATCTCTGGCTGAGAGACTCACAGAGATCACAGGCTATCTAAGGGCAGGAGGGTTTACTATTGGCTTTATCACTTTACTCGGAGCTTCCATTGGCTTGATGAATATTATGCTTGTCTCTGTGACAGAGAGAACACGAGAGATTGGTGTAAGAAAAGCTCTTGGTGCCACGCCAGATAAGATTAGGCAGCAGTTTCTGATTGAGGCTTTAGTAATTTGTCAAATGGGAGGATTTGCTGGAATCATTTTCGGAATATTCATCGGTAATTTAATAGCAAGCGTGATTGGGTCAGGCTCTTTCGTAATACCGTGGATTTGGATCTTCTTCGGGGTAGGAATCGGCATGCTGGTTGGGTTAATATCTGGTTATTTGCCTGCTTATAAAGCATCTCGCCTTGATCCTATAGATTCTCTAAGATTCGAGTAAGACTCCAGCTAATCGTTACGCAAAGCTTATGTACGCTAGTGGAGGTCTTCTGAACCATTGTGGGAAGCATTGGGTAGCTATGAATAGATGCTATTAACTGATTCTTTTTTTTGCATTAGTGGTGATATAAAAAGTAAACCTCGCGGAGGCTTTGCAGTTTTGATTCTACTTTAGCGTCTTTCAAATCAAAATGCATGGAGCCATCTTTAGCCTTACAAGAGCGAATCAAACAAACGATTCGTGATATTCCTGATTTTCCAAAGCCGGGTATTCTATTCAAAGACATCACTACGCTAATGCTTGATTATGAATTGTCTGAAAAGATTATCGATGCGCTGGCGTACTATTGGCGTACCCAAGAAATTGGGGCGGTGACAGGAATTGAAAGTAGAGGCTTTATTTATGGCATGCCTCTGGCTCAGCGCTTGAAAGTGCCCTTTATTCCGATTCGTAAGGCGGGAAAGCTACCATATGACACGATCTCGTATGCATATGATTTGGAGTATGGCTCTGCAGAAATTGAAATGCACAAGGATGCGCTAGCCAAAAACCAACGGGTCCTGATACATGATGATCTGCTAGCTACAGGCGGAACGGCCGCCGCAGCTGGGTCATTAGTTGAAACTGCAGGTGCACAGATAGCCGGTTTCTCATTTATTGTCGGATTAAGTTTCCTCAAAGGAGAATCTTCACTGCGTACGTTCACTGAAGAAATTCACAGTTTAGTTACTTATTAAGTAGCTTATAGATAAATCAGGAGTGAAGGGATAACCATTCAAAGTAAAATTGACTTTTAAGGGTAGACTAGAAGTCAATGTTAATTTGCGGTTTTCAGAAAACAGTACAAGAGATTTTTAACTGATAAGCCTGGATGGTTCGAATTATAAATGCGTCAGTCTATCTCTATGTAAAGACTACTTCTCCATCAAAGCGGTCTTTGGTTTAGCAGGCCAATAGGTGCGTCGCGGGTTGTCATATCTTCTTCTGAAGGAGAAGAGAACTCTCTAATTACTTACGATCTCTATTTGGACCTCTTTAACTCGGCCCAAGGCGTCAAAACGTATGGCAAGTCGACGCGTGTTTTCACAGTCTAGTTGGTAAAAGAAGAATTTCTGGTTTCGATTGAAAAGCTTGTGCAGCGAAGGATTGCCTAACAATGCTGTGATCTCGTTTTGATTGCTGGTTAGCAGCGCTTCTTTCTGCTTGATTAGATTTTCTGCTTGTTCCATTCTATAGCTATCACATGATGAAAGCGATTGTTCCCATTCATCGCTATCGAACCCTTCGATGTTTGGTGGCATGTAGCATGACGTCAGTAGAAGAGTAATAAAAGTAATAAAAAGAGTGTTTTTCAAAAAAACGGATAGATAAGTGGCGTGCATGTTGAGATAAGAATCAATCTAAATAAAATGTTTCATAACAGGGGAGATTTTTAAGTGGTTAATCCATCAGGTTATGGTAGGCTCTGACTTACTTTTGTCTTTGATATTAATGATATACGTGTATGATTAGGGTGGTCGGATTGATCAGAGTGCTTTCAATAGTGCTTTTTTTAATAGTGTTAGGACTTGTTTATGCATATCTGCCGGTGATGGTCAGAGTATTGCCTCAAGATGCGACTTTATTGTTTCATCGTGAGTATGTGTTTTATAGTGCTGTAGGCTTCTTCTTTCTCATCAACCTTTTCGTTTTTATTCTTATCAAGATGGTCAACGCTTTGCTATTATCTCGAAAAGGAGAAGAAATGACCGCTTGGTTTAATTCCATTGGTTTTGTGATCAACGTGTATGTTACGACCCTTTTTGGATTTATAGGTGTATTAAATAATCCTTTGCACATTAGCGCTTCGAGTTACGGATATCTAAACTACATTGGCCCGATATTATTGATAATCTGGCTTGTTGGAATAATTTACTTTAGCGTTAAGAAAAAATCAACCACTTAGTATTCAGTTGATTAAGGATTGGTAGGTGAATCTTTACCTTAATCCTTGATTTTTTTACCTCTCTTTGGCAACGTATTTTTGTATAAATTCCCGATTTAATCGCAGAAAATCAACATTTATCTGATTTCTTAAGATGTCGCAACCGCAAGTTCAATACACAGAAGATAGTATCAAATCGCTTGATTGGAAGGAGCATATACGCCTCAGGCCCGGTATGTATATAGGAAAACTGGGTGATGGTTCTGCATATGATGACGGTATATATGTCTTAGTGAAGGAGGTCATTGATAACAGCATCGATGAGCACATGATGGGACATGGGAAGCTTATTCAAATCAAGGTTTCAGATCATCGCGTGGAAGTTCGAGACTATGGCAGGGGTATCCCATTGGGTAAGGTGGTGGACTGTGTGTCAAAAATCAATACCGGTGGAAAATATGATAGTGGTGCCTTCCAAAAATCAGTCGGACTAAATGGTGTCGGTTCAAAAGCGGTGAATGCTCTATCGTCCTACTTTAAAGTGCAGTCGTACAGAGAAGGCGAAACCAAAGTGGCTGAATTTGAGAGAGGGGAGATTACAAATGACGCTAAAATTACCAAACTGGATCAGCGGAATGGCACCTTTACAGTCTTTGAGCCAGATGATACAGTCTTTAAAAACTACCGTTTCATTCCTAGTTACCTCGATAACTTAATATGGAATTACGCTTATCTCAACGCTGGTTTAACGATCAGCTTAAATGGCCAGAAATATCATTCTGAAAAAGGTCTTTATGATTTATTGATCAATAAATCAGACGTGGAAGCACTACGCTATCCAATAATTCACCTCAAGGGAGAAGATATTGAAATGGCCTTGACGCATGCTAACCAATACGGGGAAGAGTACTACTCATTCGTCAATGGTCAGAATACTACGCAAGGCGGTACGCACCTTGCAGCTTTTCGGGAAGCAGTAGTAAAAACTGTTCGAGACTTTTTTAAGAAGGATTTTGATGCGTCAGATGTTCGAGCTAGTATCGTTGCCGCGATTGCTGTCCGTGTACAAGAGCCGGTATTTGAGAGCCAGACGAAGACAAAACTGGGCTCACAGAATGTAGGGCCAGAGGGTCCGACTATGCGAACTTTTATCAATGATTTTGTTAAGAAAGAACTTGATAATTTCTTACACCGTAATCCTGAAACTGCTGATGCTTTGCACAAGCGTATTTTGCAGTCGGAGCGAGAGAGGAAAGAAATAGCAGGTATAAAGAAGCTTGCCAATGAACGTGCGAAAAAGGCCAACCTGCACAACAAAAAATTAAGAGACTGTCGCATCCATTTCAACGATAAGAAAGGAGATGAAGACCGAATGAATAACACGATGATCTTCATCACTGAGGGAGATTCGGCCAGTGGATCGATTACTAAATCTAGAGATGTGCAGACGCAAGCTGTATTTAGTTTGAGAGGTAAGCCATTTAACTGCTACGATCAAAGCAAAAAAGTAGTGTATGAAAATGAAGAGTTCAATTTATTGCAGCACGCACTCAACATTGAAGATGGCTTAGAAGGATTGCGTTTCCGCAAAATTGTCATCGCTACAGATGCAGATGTGGACGGTATGCACATCAGATTGCTACTATTGACATACTTTTTACAGTTTTTTCCGGAGCTAGTGAGAAACGGTCACGTCTTTATACTGGAGACGCCACTCTTCCGTGTCAGGAACAAGCAAAAAACTATTTATTGCTACAGCAATGAAGAACGTCAGCGAGCTATTTCCGAGCTGGGTACCAAACCAGAAATCACTAGGTTCAAAGGCCTAGGAGAAATATCGCCTGGCGAGTTTAAAGCGTTTATTGGGGATAATATAAAGCTAGAACCAGTAGTGCTAAGAAAGGAAACGAAGATCAAGGATTTGCTAAAATTCTATATGGGAAAAAACACGCCCGATAGACAGCAGTTTATTATTAGTAAGCTTCGTGTGGAAAAAGACCTCGAAGAAGAATTATTAGAAGCAAAAAAGAAAGAAGAAGAACAACAACAACAATTAGCATGAAAAACACCCCAAGAAGAATCATAATGATGGTATCGGCGCTTGCGCTGGTTTTTGTAATAGGATGTGGCCAAGACGATGAAGCCGTTTTGACGCCCAGTTTTGAAAGTAAACTAGTCAGCGCACAGACAGTGATTACACGACCATCGGGAGAGTTGAGAGGTCTATTGGGCTCTTTTGAATCTAACCTTCCTGTGGAGGCAATCATCCACGATGTGACCATGTTCAAAGTAGATTACACGACCATGTACAAAGGTCAGTCCATCACTGCCTCAGGTACTGCATTTGTGCCTGCTAATACAGATCCAGAAGCTTCATTTCCAACGATGAGTTTTCAACATGGAACGATTGCTTCCAATAGAGAAGCACCGTCACAATTAGGAATAGGGGATATTCAAAACTTATTATATTCGGGTATGGCAGGAGCAGGCTTCGTTGTAGTTGTTCCTGACTTTATCGGTTTTGGAACCTCTGTCGACATTGTACATCCTTACTACGTCGAAGAGCCGACAGCGCAGGCGATTATAGATATGATTCGTGCAGGTGGAGAAATTGCTTTAGAAAACGAAATTACTTTGACGCAGGATTTGTTTCTATCAGGGTATTCTCAAGGCGGATATGCAACGATGGCAGCTCATAAGTACTTGGAGGAGTCCGGAATGGAATGGTATGAATTGAAGAAGTCCTACCCTTCATCAGGCGGTTATGACGTGTTGGGAGTGAGAGATTACTTTTTTAGCTTGGAAACATACGACCAGCCATTCTTTCTAGCTTTCGTGGCAGAAGCGTATCGCACGTATTATGATTGGGACGCTAATGTATTATCTATCTTATTTCAGGAGCCATACGCTTCATTGATTCCTACTTTGTTTGATGGTAGTAATAGTGGAGGACAAGTCAATGATCAATTGACAACGGAGATCAGCTCACTTGTGACTGAGGAGTTCCTTGCAAATCCTGATGCACCTCAGTTTGCTTTTGTAACCGAAGCTTTCCAAGCAAATACACTGCTAGATTGGACGCCGACAGTTTCCATTGCTCTTTTTCATGGAGATGCCGATGTGACGGTTCCTTACCAAAACTCAGTGGATAGCTACAACTCTTTCATTTCTACGGGTACGAGTGAGGATGTCATGACTTTTACAACACTTCCAGGTGCAACACACGGCTCTGGATTCTTTCCCTATTTGGAAATTGTATTAAATGACTTAGTAGCCATTCAAGAATTAGATTGAGAAAAGAAAGACATTTTTTTATGATAGACAGTAGCTACACTGCTTAAAAATGGGAGAGGAACACGCAGACGAGCATGAAATGCAAGATATCATTCCTGTATCAGGAATGTATGAAAATTGGTTCTTAGACTATGCCTCATATGTTATCTTGGAGCGGGCTGTACCCGCGATGGAAGATGGACTGAAGCCGGTGCAGCGTCGTATTCTTCATGCTATGAAGGAAATGGATGATGGACGTTACAACAAAGTAGCAAACATCATCGGTAGTACCATGCAGTATCATCCACATGGGGATGCCTCCATCGCAGATGCGATAGTTAATCTAGGCCAAAAGGACTTACTGATCGATGCACAGGGCAACTGGGGAGATGTGCGTACTGGAGATTCTGCTGCTGCATCTAGATACATAGAGGCAAGACTTTCTAAATTTGCGTTGGAAGTAGTGTTCAATCCGCAAACGACTAAATGGCAACTGTCATATGATGGTCGTAAGAGGGAGCCGGTCACTTTTCCAGTAAAGTTTCCTTTGTTATTGACACAGGGTGTGGAGGGAATAGCCGTTGGGCTATCTACCAAAGTATTGCCCCATAATTTTCACGAAATATTACATGCCGCCATCGGCATCTTAAAAGGGAAGAAAGTCCAGCTTTATCCTGATTTTCTGACGGGAGGAAAAATAGATGTCTCCGATTACAATGATGGCCGACGTGGCGGTAAGGTCCGGGTTCGTGCCAAGATTGAAGAGCTAGATAGTAAGCATTTGATTATTAAGGATATTCCTTTTGGGACAACCACTACTTCACTGATTGACTCGGTTATCAAGGCTAATGATAAGGGTAAAATCAAAATCAAGCATGTGGTGGATAACACCGCGGCAGATGTTGAGATACAAGTGACTTTGGCACCTGGCATGTCTCCGGACATTACGATGGATGCGCTCTATGCTTTTACTGACTGTGAAGTGAGCATTTCTCCCAACGCCTGTATCATCAAGGATGAGAAACCTCAGTTTCTGGGAATCACAGATATTCTTAATGATTCGGTTCATCAGACGGTTGATTTACTCAAGCAGGAACTAGAGATTCGTCGAAACGAGCTCATGGAAAAAATTCTTTTCTCAAGCTTGGAGAAGATATTCATTGAGAATCGAATCTATCGAGATATTGAAGAATGTGAAACTTGGGAAGACGTAATTAGCACGATTGACCAAGGTTTGGAGCCATTCAAGTCTCAGTTTTATCGTGATATCGCCTCTGAAGATATCGTTAGACTAACTGAAATTAAGATCAAGCGTATTTCTCGATTTGATGCTTTCAAGGCAGATGATTTGATGCGGAAGCTTCAAGAAGAACTTGAGCAAGTCGCTCATCATTTGGCTCACTTAACTGAGTATGCTGTGGCCTATTACGAAGGGTTGTTGAAGAAGTATGGAGAGGGCAGAGAACGAAAAACGGAGATCACCAATTTTGACAACATACAGGCAACTTTTGTAGCAGCAAACAATGCAAAGCTCTATATGAATGCCTCAGATGGGTTTGTCGGTTACGGCCTTAAGAAGGATCAATTTGTAAGTGACTGTTCTGATATTGATGATATCATTGTTTTTCGTCGAGATGGTAAATGCGTTGTAACGAGGATTCAGGATAAGGTCTTTGTTGGAAAAGACATCTTGCATGCCGGTGTCTTTAAGAAAGGTGATGAGCGCATGGTCTATAACCTGATGTATATAGACGGGAAAACGGGTCGAACAATGGTCAAACGGTTTTTTGTCACGTCGGTGACCAGAGACAAAGAGTATGATCTGACGAAAGGAGCTAAAGGGTCCAAAATTCAACATTTTTCAGCGAACCCTAATGGGGAAGCAGAAACTGTAACCGTTCATCTTACTGGAGGAAGTAAGGCCCGTGTCAAGGTTTTCGATTTTGATTTTGCCACGATCGAAATCAAAGGTAGGAGTGCTGGAGGTAATATTGTCACAAAACATCCTGTCAGAAAAATCTTATTTAAGTCAGCAGGTGTTTCTACACTCGGTGGGCTAGACATGTGGTATGATAGTGTGGTTGGCAGGCTAAATAAAGACCGTCGCGGCCATTATCTTGGCAATTTCCAAGCGGAGGATCAGATTGTCGTATTTCATAAAGACGGGAGTTATGAAATCACCTCTTTTGAGATAACGAATCGATACGAAGTAAGTCAAGTACTACTACTAACCAAGTATCTCGATCAGCAGCCGGTTACAGCAGTGTATCTAGATGGAGATAACAAAATAAACTACATCAAGCGATTCTTAATCGAAACATCAAAAGCCAATAAACGATATCCTTTCATTTCTGAGCATAAGAGTTCTAAACTACTATTTGCTGGTTATGGAGATCAAATAGCTGCTGAAGTTATATTCAAAGACGGTCGCAAAAAAGAGACAACCGAAGTTGAGTTAACGCAACTAATAGATGTGAAAGGGTGGAAGGCCACTGGAAATAAGTTTGTGCACCAAAATGTGCAAGAAATACGGGTGAAGCAAGTGGAAGAACCTGTCAAGGAAACGATCGCACCTGTTGCTGAAGACGCCGATGTTACTGAGGAGGTCATCAATGAGCTGAAGTCCAAAGTAGTGGATGAGGTAGAGAAAGAAGATACTCAGTTGGGACTATTCGGAACTAAATCAGAAGAATAGTTTGCTCGGACAGCTTGCGAAAACTCAATTTCTATCTGACTATCTGACCGAGCGAAGAAAGCTGCTTATTGAACAGGTACTTAGTAAAAGAACAGATCACCTAGCAATCGTATTAGAAGATGTGTATCACGCCCAGAATATGAGTGCAGTGATGCGATCTGCTGAATGCTTCGGGATACAGAATATACATGTGATTGAGCATCTTCATCAATATGAAGTGAATCCTCGTATCGTACGAGGAGCTACCAAGTGGCTTGATATCCATCACTATAGTTCAACAGATCAGGCAGACCCTAGCGTGCAATGCATAAAAGCCCTTAAGCAAAAAGGCTATCGAATACTAGCGACTTCACCAGATGCCGAAGCGACTCCCATACACGAAATAGATTTTTCTATTAAGTCAGCAGTTGTTTTTGGAACAGAATTTACCGGTATCTCTGAGACGGCTTCTAAAATGGCCGATGATCATTTTTGTATTCCGATGACGGGATTTACAGAGAGCTTAAATATTTCTGTTTGTGCAGCGTTGGTTATGCAGGAGGCGATTAATCAATTCCATCAATCAGAGGTAGAATGGAAGCTAGGTGAAGATCGACAAAATGAAATACGGTATAGTTGGTACTTCAAGTGTGTGAAACGTGCGGAAATGCTGCTTGGGAAATTTACAGATATCAAATGATCATTAAACGGTTCATTCAATTGATCAGCATCGCAGTGGTTTTGGTACTGATCTTAAATTTATGGGTGTACCTAAGTACAAGGGAATACCTAATCTACGATGTTGAATACCTAAAGCCTGTAGAAGTTTCAATGGTGTTAGGGACAAGCAGAATGACAGTTAGAGGAGATAAGAACCCTTATTTTGAAAATAGGATGGACGCAGTAAGCACACTTTTTTCAGAAGGGAAAACACAGAAAATACTAGTCAGTGGAGATCATGAGACTCCTTACTATGACGAGCCGAAAGATATGTCAGAGGCATTGGGTTTGAGAAATGTGCCTGATTCGGCCATCTTAAGGGATGAATATGGCTTAAGGACATTGGACTCTGTGATACGTTTAAAAACTGTCTTTGGACAAAAGAAAGTGATCATTGTCACGCAACAGTATCATGGCTATCGAGCTATTTTCATCGCAAGGCATTTGGATATCGATGCTAAATTGTACGTTGCGGCATCGCCTGATCATATTTCTCTCTCTCATTATCTGAGAGAAATGATTGCTCGCCCATTAGCTATCATCGACTTATTTGTATTAAATACGCAACCTAAGTACCTTAATGTTAGCTACTAACTTAGTATGTTGAGAAAAGCCCTATTCTACACCTTGATCGCAGCAGTTCCATCATTTTGTGTATTCTATTTCTGGGCGTCTTCTTCAAATCTTGACGTATCTGAAAAGTATGTGATTAAGCAATACAATGAAGATCAAGTCAGCAAAACAGACACACTGCGCGCAATAACATTCAACATTGGTTACCTGTCTGGGATGACTAATAATCTTGCTACTGAACGTAAAAAGGAACTTTTTGATATCAATCTTAGTGCATCGATCAAGGCGCTTGGAGATTTATCCCCTAGTATTATTGGCTTGCAGGAAGTTGACTATGATGCGTATCGATCTTTCCATCTTAATCAAGCAGACACACTTGCACAAACGCTGCAGTTTACGCATGGATATCATTCTGTAAACTGGGACAAAAGATATGTGCCTTTTCCGTACGGGCTTCCTTCTTACAATTTCAGAAAAATCGTTTCTGGACAGTCTATTATTGCTGAAGGCGCATTTTTTAACGCAGAAACGTTTAAGCTAAGCGATCCAAGCGAGGCTCCATTCTACTATAAGGCTTTTTACCTTGATAGACTCATTCAGAAGGTCGATTGGGTAGTCGGAGAGGATACTGTCACCGTCCTTAATTTGCATTTGGAAGCATTCGATCAGCAGACCAGAATGATGCAGGCGGAGCGGCTAGTGAGTCTCTATGAATTTTATTATCAGAAGGGGCCAGTATTGATTCTGGGTGATTTTAATAGTCGACAATCAGAACTAGATAACGATGCTATGCGTCTGCTCATGCGTTCACCTGATATTGGGAGTGCGATCAGTTGGGAACAGTATCAGCAAGACTCTGTAAGTTACTTTACCTATAGCTCAGCTAATCCGAGCTATATGATTGATTATATTCTTTACAACAAGAACTTTATTGTGCCAATTGGCAGTAGGGTCGTTCAGGAGATCGAGGAAGTTTCGGATCATTTGCCGGTCCTGTTTGATTTTATGCTCGCTCATTAAAAAGCCTTGCGATCAGCTCAGAAATCCATCATTTTTTTCGTATTTTCGGGCGTTCATTTGATAACCACCCACTATTCAAAAATATGATACAACAATTTGAATCGCTAAGAGAAGACGAGCAAGAAGTTCTATTGAATGCACCCATTTTAGTGGCGATATTGATCGCCGGAGCAGATGGTAAAATTGATAGCAGTGAAAGACAAGAGGCGATTACCGTCGCAAGATCTAAACAGTTGAGAGCCCGTGAAGAACTGGTCGAGTATTACCAGGTAGTAGGCGAACGTTTTGAAGATAAATTCAACTCTTTCACTGCGACGTTTTCCGATGATGCAGACGAACGAAGAAAAGAGATCACAACTGAATTGCGAAAGCTCAACTTTATTCTTCCGAAAGTAGATAAGAATTTCTCGATCATGCTGCATGCCAGTTTGAAAGATCTTGCAAAAAAGATTGCGGAAGCTTCAGGTGGAGTACTAGGATACCTATCAGTAAGCCGTGAAGAATCTATCCTTATGGAATTGAAAATGATCAACACGCCAGGGTAGAAGACTATCGGTTGATTGCGGGTGAGGGTCTAATTGAAGTGGACTCTGCATTTGTCTTTATTCTGACGCTTGCAGCAGCTTAAAAGTATGTATAAGACTTCTTGGAGTATGCTTTTGAGCTGTAAAATAAAGCTAGTAGACTTCGAAATCTCACCTTTTTCATTGTCTCTACATTCCTGTAGCTTACGCATATAATGGCTAACACGGTACTTGTCACTAAATCATTTGTCACACCATTTCGGATCGTTTTTGTTATGTGGCTGATGTACTACATCCAGTCAGAAGGCAGTTTTGATCTAGGCTTTTTGGGTATTTTGCCTCGTACATTTAAAGGCTTAATTGGAATAATTACCGGGCCTCTTGTTCATGGAACAGTTCAGCATCTTATTAGTAATACTGTGCCATTAGTCTTTTTAGGTGTGGTTCTTTTTTGGTTCTATCCGAAAATCGCTTATCGTATTTTCTGGCAATCATATGTATTTACAGGGATGCTGGTCTGGATTTTTGCCAGGTCATTTTACCACATTGGTTCGAGTGGGTTTATTTATGCGCTTGGTTTCTTCCTGGTTGCATATGGTTTATTCGTTAGAGATATCCGCACAATATTAATTTCTGCGGTTGTGGTAGCCGTTTATGGTGGACTTTTCAGCAATGTTTTTATCCTTGATAGCAGAGTGAGCTGGGAATCCCATTTGCTTGGAGCAGTGGTAGGAGTATCTCTGGCTTTAATCACCAAATATCTTGTCAGGGACGCCACTGAAGTGGAATCTGAAGCTAGTTAGAACTATGCGATGCGGCGATCAAAGAGGCCTGCTTACGGTCGATTTTTCCATTCTTTAAAACAGGTAGTGAAGTTACATGGATGATTTCCTTTGGTCGTTCATATCGATGTAATACTGTTTGTTCTATCGTTTTCATATCCATTCTTTTAGTAGAAAGGCACACGACTTTTTGTCCTAATTTTTGATCAGGTACAGAAGTAACCAGGACATCAGCATCTGCGTAGATCATTTGAAGAATAGACTCTATTTTTTCTGGTTGCACTTTGTACCCACCGCTGTTAATGGTGAAATCTGATCTTCCTAGCCATTTGAAAGTCTGATTTGATAGTAACTCTACCACGTCGTTTGTCTGCAAAGTTTGTTGCTGAGTAATAGAGCCAGATAATGCAAGACATATCCGATCATCTGTTTTAAATACGACATCTCCTATACCTCTGAAAAATGGAGAGCCGAGTTGCCTCAAAGCAACGTGGGAGGCGGTCTCAGTCATTCCATAGGTAGCAAACCATTTTTGGCTACGGCTCAAATGCTCTAGGAGTTGACTTTCATATTTTGAAGATAGTGGTGCTCCACCTATCAGGACATGTTCAAATCTATCGATCAATTGGTCCTTGATAAGCTGGTCAATCTGCATTGGTACAAGCGAAACCAGATCATATTTGTCAGCTTGCAGGGAAAAGTGGGTAGACGGCTTAATCACATGCAGGTCAGCATCAGTGAGTAAGGCGCGTAGTGCTAGCATCTTTCCTCCAATAACATCAGGAGAGATCGCGAGTAGAAATCGAAGTCCAAACTTATCAAGCGAGAGACTTTCTAGGGTTTGACGAGCACTATAAAGCAGCTGCTCTCTCGAAAGAAGGATTTTTTTAGGCGCACTGGTTGATCCAGATGTTTGAAATTCGAATAGATTATTGCCATGTAACCAGTCACTCATAAATTGTAACAGGCCTTGATTACTTTCTGTAAGTTGCGGGCTAATCTTAGCATGATCAGCTAGTTCGGCGTAGTCTATTGAATATGGGATCTGTTCAAATACGATCTTACCTCTTTTCACTTAAGTAGCATATTAGTGATTGTAATCGCAAGTATAATCTTATGTATGAATAGTTAGTTCGATATTTAAAAGTTGATCATTTTTGAAGTAGAGAAAGAACACTATATGAAAGTGAAAAAGATATTGATTGCTAGTTGGGTTGTTATTGTGGTGCTCGTAAGCATTTACACGCTCTACAGAATGACTTTGCCAGCTTCGGCATTAACTGAGAACATATCAGTAGGTAATGGCGTACGTACTGTGTTATATAATGGGGCAACTTTGATCCCTACGGAAGATGGCTCCGCTGAATTTATTGCTACGGGCAAATTGTATGTGTCATTAGGAGAAGAAATGATTGCTGTGCAGACTAATGAAGCCAAAGTGTCCGGCAAGAATGCCTCATTCGTAATAGATGCCTCTGTTCCCTACACTACTTCCATAATTGTAGCATCAGGTATGGTTGATTTCGTGCCCATTGGTAAACCAGTAAGATTGTCTCCTGTAGCGGTCACAGCAGGTCAGAAAGCAATGGTGCTTCCCAGTTCTAAGGGTGTCGTAAAGCAAAATAACAGAGATTTGAATTTTATGTCTTGGGTTGATTTTAACTTAAGTTTTGAGCGAACAAAGCTTGAAGATGTTGTTGCATTGATAGCATCCACGTATGGTGAAAATATATCTTTCTCTTCACCTGAACTTGCCGATTGCAGATTCACTGCTAGTTTTGAAAATAGCTCATTTAATGCTGTGCTCAAGGAAATTGCGAAGCAGCAAGGGTTGGAGTTTGAGGAAATAGAAGAGGGTAGCTGGCTACTAAAAGGAGATGCGTGTATTAATTAGAGCACTATATAGGTAGCTTCTACTAAGTCAAACCGCACAAACATTTCTTCGCTGTACCATTTTCTCTGCCGGGTTCGCTTTATCACCTTTTGATGCGCCTTCTGCTGATAGGCAAAAGATTTCATTGCGTCCTCGCTCTCCCAAACACTGATGGTTGCTTGTTCGATGAGAGGAATTTCACCTACACCCTTACTAAAAAGTTTGCCTTTAGCAAGTTGGATAGATTCATTGACACCGGGCACCCTTCTCCAAAAATCCCATAATTGACTGGTTCTGATGCTAGCTCTAGTTAGTACCGTAACTGCCCCGGATTCATTTTTTTCGTTGGGTACAAACGGTTGACTTCCAGACCACAACCCATGCGCTTCTCTGCAGCTTAAAATGAACCGCTGATACCCAACAGACTTTTGACTGTAACTGCAAAATGTGGGGTGACTATTTTCGAATTCTATACGATTGCTGTCATTTTCCCAGATGAGAAAAAGAGAATAGGTAGACCAATCCGGCCACCAACTAAACCCATCTCCGCTACCAGAACCCATCACTTTGGAAAAAACCAATCCTTTGGTATTCTGCAATGTTTTGGGTGCAATACCCATCATGCTGAGTGCCCAAAATTTTGATTGATCAAACTTGAAGAAGTAGACACTTGTTACTTGACCAGTGGCTCTCTTGTTACTTTGATACTCCATCAGCTAGGCGTGTAATTATCCAGATTTATCAAGGAATCCACTTGATGTTTTTGAAGTCAGGTTTTCTTTTTTCTAGGAATGCATTTCTACCTTCCTTGGCTTCATCCGTCATGTAAGCAAGTCTTGTTGCTTCTCCAGCAAAAACTTGCTGACCAACCATGCCATCGTCAGTTAGGTTAAATGCAAATTTCAACATCTTGATCGATGTAGGGGATTTTTCCAGTATTTCTAGCGCCCATTGATAAGCAGTGGCTTCTAGTTCTTCGTGAGGGATCACTGCATTGATCATGCCCATATCAAAAGCGTCCTGTGCTGAATAGTTTCTACCTAAGAAGAAGATTTCTCTTGCTCTTTTTTGCCCGATCATTTTTGCTAGATAAGCGGAGCCGTAACCACCATCAAAGCTCGTTACGTCAGCATCGGTTTGCTTAAAGATTGCGTGCTCTTTACTTGCAAGCGTGAGGTCACAAACGACATGTAAGCTGTGTCCACCTCCAACAGCCCAACCAGGTACAACAGCGATCACGACTTTTGGCATAAAACGAATCAAACGTTGTATTTCTAGAATGTTCAGTCGAGGCATGCCATCATCATCTACATAGCCTTGGTGACCTCTTGCCCGTTGGTCACCACCACTGCAGAAAGCATAGACACCATCTTTTGGCGAAGGACCTTCAGCACTAAATAGAACAACGCCTATGGACGTATCTTCTCTGGCATCTAAAAAAGCTTCAAATAGCTCACCTACGGTTTTGGGACGGAATGCATTTCGTACCTCAGGTCGATTGAACGCGATTCTAGCTACTTGTCCGGATTTTTGATAAGTGATGTCTTCGTATTCCTTGACTGTTTTCCAATCAGGAGTTCCACTTACAGTTCGATTTCTCTCATTCATTGGATACTGTTTTTAATTTTTTTGTACACTTCCTGATTTGTCTTGGGGTCTGTTTGTATTTCAAGCAGTTTCGGTTGGTCGCTTCGATCAAAGAAACCATCTAGCGTAAGCTGCAGCGTAATTTCATCATTAACCTTTATGTAGTGCATGCCTGCATCAGCCGCTGATAATTTCATGTCTTTGTGATGAGGAGTTGTGAAATGAGACTCCTTTTCATTGAGAGGAAGGCTTACAGGACCTGGGATAAGGTCAAATATGCCACCCCCATAATTATTGAATACAATGACTCGAAGGTTACTTAGATCATATTCATGTAGGAAAGCGTTGCGATCATATAGAAAACTCAGATCGCCCGTCATCAATATATTGAGTCGTTCGCTACTTAAGGCATGTCCGACTGCCGTACTATTGGTGCCGTCAATTCCACTGGTGCCTCGATTGCAATAGACAGTCAAGTCTTTTTTATTAATGCCTAAAAAGTTGGCATAACGCACTGGCATCGAGTTGGCAAGGTGTACGATACTGCCATTGGGCAGTGCATCAAGTACCTCTGAAAAAATCGGGTATTCGGCATATGGCATTGTGCCCAGTTTTTCCAACACATTCTCGGCCCTTCTTTCTGCTTTTTGCCATTGCAGCTGAAACCCTGGATCATTAGCATGTTCGGCCGTCAAATGCTTAAGAAAGTCAAAAGGAAAACTTTTGATCACAGATGTGAGCTTCTGAAAAGTGTTACCAGGTCGATCGGTCACAGGATCGATATGCCAATGATCACAGGAGGATTCCCGAAGCATCAACTTCATGTTTTTAGAAATGGTAGAAAGACCAATTGTTAAGACCAGATCAGGTTGCAAGTCTTTCCATAAGTCCTTGACGTATAGAAATGCATCTTGATGTTCAATGACCCCTTCTATTTCATGGCCGTTTCCTGTTATTTCATTGATAACCGGAATATGCAAGACGTTAGATAGATGATATAAAAGCTCTTTCGTTGCATCATTGGGATGCCCTTGGCCCAATACAATAATTTTTCGACGGTACCCCTTGATGCTGGCTATCAGAGAATCAGAAAATACTTCATGATCAGAACCCTTTTTACTGCTGCCTGCTGCCTCTATTTTAGAGAACTGAAGATTATGTCCTAGTGCTGGATAAAAGGGCTCTCTAAATGGGATATTGCAATGTACGGGCCCTGGTTGCCCTGATTGAGACAAAA
>JBLHTU010000053.1:0-19857 GCA_047627515.1 Cyclobacteriaceae bacterium
GCAATGAGTCTTAGCTGGGCATTTAATCCAATTGTATCTATCATTTTGATAAGTTTTCTTATCCTGCTGGCAACACTTGATCTGAGATACCAAGGCAAAACCGGTCGGATCACTAGACTTGTAGGATTGGCTATAGCACTTCTTTCACTATATGGATTGTGGAACCAACCGACCTTACGGCAAAAAGCCCCGGAGAGTAACATATTGATCTATAGCAGTGATACTTTCAAACCAGACCTTACAATGTCGGATTCATCTCTGGTATTCGAAAATTTTTCGGCGTGGTTAAAAGTCCAGAAATTATATAATTCAAAGTCCCTGACGATTGTCGGATCGGGCCTTGAGGACTGGCAGATTGCATCCATCCATCAACCTTTTCAGTTCATTGCAAAACCACTTTCGGAAGGTATCATTGACCTGCAACATTCTACAGCTTACGCAAAAACACCCTTTACCCTCGAAGGCTTACTTCATTTAGAAGAAAATACTGCGGTATTTATTAGTCCCCCTTCCGGGAAAATAGAGCAGTTAGCGATTGATACTGCTGGTAGATTTTTGGCCAAGCTCACGATAAGCCTACCTGGAAATTATACCCTAAATGTTTTTGGAATCCGCCAAGAGGACACATTATTCCAAGAGAAGTATCCGATTTTAGTTGCTGAAAAGCCCGGGATTAATGTCTTATTTCTGACAGGTTTCCCTTCATTCGAAACCCGATACTTGAAAAATCATCTGCTGGAATTAGGCTATCAAGTATCCTCTAAACAGCAAACAGGACAAGATCTATTTATCACCGAAAACACAACTTCAAGACCCAAAAACAGCAGCATAAATCAACAAATGCTAGAACGGCAGCAGCTACTTATTTTTGACAAAGCTGGTTTTGAACAACTATCCAGCCCCCTACAGAAAAAGGCAGTTGAAAATCTCCGTCAAGGCCAAACTGGCTGGCTCCTTTTAGATGAGGTATCAATGCCCTCTTTGCGGGATTTAAAGCTATCCTATCGATCGATCAGTCAAAAGCAATTAAAATGGCAATTCGACAAAGACGAAGTTGAGCTGACTAGCCGCGAGTCGATGCTTAAAGGCCAAGGACTGATTCATAGGAAGCGTATCATCGCAAACTCATCTGCTGCAGGACTTGGTTACATTTCTCAAATGCAGCCGATCAACACATATCTATTAGTACTTAATAACGCGCAAGCGGAGTACAACTCAGCTTGGCAAACAGTACTCAGTAAGACGATGGGATCTGTTACTTCAGAAAAGAACACAACCTTCAATGCTTTTGCAACTGTTGGACGAAAAGCAGATGGTATCGTCTTTCATGAAAACCTAAGTAGTATCACAATCAATGGAGAAATAGCAACCTATCAACAACTCCCTTTTCTTGATCATACATATCAAGTTGACTTTTGGCCAGACCAATCAGGTTGGACGAGTCTGCAACTCAACAATGAGGAACCTATCTATGCCTTTATCAATGAAAAAGGTCGCTGGCAGACGCATTTTGAGGAACTCAATCAGCATCGGACAAAAGAAGCAGAAATTCTAAATACTCATTTGAAAAGCCCCACCTTCTATGTGACTAAGCAGGTCTCAAAATGGATATTCTTCACCCTCTTTCTACTGAGCAGCGGGCTTCTCTGGCTCATACATAGATTGCGATAGTTACGAAATTAGCTCTGAGCTCTACTTCGATAATTCAACCTTTAATCTGGTAAGTTTCTTTCGAAACCTCATGATGTGTAAAATGGCCGATAAACTTAAGCCTGCCGATAAAGCAATCCACACACCCGTCGGACCCATGTCCAACTCAAATGCCAGGACGTACCCAAGCGGAATTGATATCACCCAATAAGCAACAAAGGTTATCAAAGTAGGTACTTTGACATCTGTCAATCCTCGCAGCACACCAAGTCCCACAGCTTGAAGGCCATCAGATATTTGGAAACCTGCCGCAATAATAAGTAGTGACGAAGCTAGTAACTGCACCTCGACTTCATCTATATACAGCGCAGTAAGCTCTTGCCTAAATAGGATGAAAAATAATCCACAAACCGCCATAAAGATGGTAACTAATCCAAACCCCGTCAACCCTGCAAGGCGAAGATTTGTAAAGTCTCTTGCGCCCAATTGATTACCAATACGTACCGTAGATGCTGCCGCTATGCCCGTAGCAGCCATATAGGTAACGGAAGATAAATTTAATGCAATCTGATGTGCAGCAATTGCTTCGGCACTGATCCACCCCATCATGATAGTAGATACCGCAAATGCACCCACCTCAAAAACGTACTGCAAACCGGAAGGGAAGCCAATTTTGAATAGTCTTCGTACAGCGTCTAGCTCGAACCTAAACTGAAATCCAATCCAACTTTTGTAGATGATCGCCATCATGAAGACACTCATCAAAACACGTGATATCAATGTTGCATAGGCAGCACCCATCAGACCCATAGCGGGGAAACCAAAATGCCCAAAAATCAGCACATAATTTAATGCGATATTGATCAGATTGGCGACAATTGATACGACCATCGGATCGTACGTATTGGATAAGCCTTCGGCATATTGCCGATACGTCTGGAAAATCATCAAAGGCAGAATCGAACTACCTACTACAATCAAAAAAGGTCGCGCTGCATCTACTACCTCTGTCTGCTGCCCCAATAAACCCATGGCAGGTACAAGTGCCATCATTGCTCCAAAAAGCAGAAAACCAATGATGGTATTAAGTAGCAATCCATTTTGCAGAAAGTGCAAGTGCTTTGTCCGATCGGTAGGTTTCGTTGCAGCGACCAATGGCGTAATCGCATAGCTCACCCCGATCCCAAAGAGCATCATCACATGGTATATTGTACCCGCAAAAGTTGCGCCAGCTAGAGGGATGACTCCCACTTGGCCCACCATCGCAGTATCTGCAACAGATACCATTATATGGCCTAGCTGTCCAATGACGACTGGGGTGGCTAGGTGGATATGCTTGTTGATATGTTGGCGTAACGTCATGCTATTAAAAAAGAAGCACGAAGGTAGCCGGATTGAGATAATTCTACCTTAACTACTGCTTTAGTATGCTGTGCAGTTTTAGGATGGCAACCATCGACAAGCCGTCTGTGATCTCTCCATTCAAACACATATCAACAGCCTCCTGAAAGGGTAACTTCTTAATAGTAAGATCTTCAGACTCCTCAAATTCCGTCTCCCCAAATGTTAGGTCTTTGGCTACGTACGCATAGCCTACTTCGTCCGTGACAGAGTTTGATGTATGCATTGTGAGAAACTCTTCCCATATGTTGGCAGAGATGCCCGTTTCCTCTTTTAACTCTCTTTTTGCAGAAGCTAACTTGTCTTCGGATCTCAATCCTCCGCCCATCGGTATTTCCCAAGAGTAGAGGTTCAGTGGATATCTCCACTGACCAACCAGCCATGTATTCAACTCGGCATCTAGTGGAATAATACCAATAGCAAGATTTTTGAAATGTACACGTCCGTACAGACTAACGCCTCCTCCCGGATTGATCACCTCCTCATCTAGGACGGAAACCCATGGATTATCATAGACTAATTTCGACTTTTGCTTTTTCCAAGGATTCATAAGTTTACTTCTTGTAGGTCTCAAAACAGGTTTAATATTAAAGTAGTCGCTGCTGAGTTTTCACAGCAATTGATTATTGTCACTCAATCCCCAATTCTGTTCTGAGATATTCATCTTTGTTAGCATTTTTTTGCCAGTACGGAGACTTAATTCTTCGAATGATAGAGGCAGTTGTGGTCAAGCCCTGATACGTCTCCTCCCAACCTACAATAGCATAAGGAAAATCTTTTTCGAAACGAATCGCCAACGTTCTATCTGGATAATTCAATTTGTACTCATATATCTCTTTAGCATCATCTGCTATTGACTGTTTTACACTCAACGTAGCCATCGCTGATAGCGCGACAGGTGACTTATGTCCGAGACGGGCATACATAGTGGAGGGTAAGATTGAAATTTGTCCTAGGGGTAGACCACTGGGATCCAGCCTAATTCTTTGCCACAACTCATCTTCCAGCCAGTCTACTTCCAATTCCACCTCTCGATCTCCCTCAGACTCAAAGTATGAGAACTCTCTAAAGCGATAGGCATCATCATCAAGATTCAGTTGAGTGAAGGTATGGCCGCACCACTCCTGAGAGCTTGTCGTTACCTTCATTGCATCAGGGTACTTATCAAATGATACAGGTACAAAAGAAGAAGTCATCATACTATAAGGATAAATACCCGTGTTAAACTTTTTGATAAAATTGAGCTTCATCACAGTCACGTTCTCACTACTTTGCGAGGCTCTATCGAGCTTTACTTGCTTTGCTCTTGAAAAAGGTTCCGTGACAAACACCATTACACAGTGTCCTTTTCTTAATTCACCATATCTGGCTTGCTGCAGTTCATAGCTTGTGATCTCTGCCTCTCCAGCATACCAATACTTGCTAAAGGCGTCAGTCCCTGTTTGGCATATAAGTTGACTAAAAAGAATGCACAAAGACGTCGTTATTAAAACTCTCATTTCGTCAGATATTTAGGTCTCTATTTTAACTGTTTTTTTTGTATGTTTGACTCTTTACCCAAGCAAATACACACGATACACCCCTTTCACCTTATGCATCGTTTTCTGATTATCCTTTTACTATTAACAGTTGCCTGTAAAGGAACTAAGCAAACCTCAAATGATAAAGGTACGTTTCCGGAAGATAGTGCAAGTATTGTTGAAGAGTTGCTCATCAATAATCTAGGGAAAAACTATGAATGCCAGGTTAGAAATAAACGTTCTCTATGCACAAGTGCGATCTTGAAAAATCCTTCAGAGAACTGGCCAACTATCCTAGTCATAGATCATAACACTTCCAAAATTCTATACGGGCCAGAAAAGACTAACTCTAATATAAGCTGGCATTCTGACGAGGTATTGAAAATGATCGAAAAGCCTGAGTTCATAAAAAATAAACAGTCAGCTGAAACATTTACTTACTATTACAACCTAAACACAAAACGTAAGGCGAAAGCTTCACTTTAATTCAGCACCCCTTAATTACTACTATGCGAAAAATACTACTACTGACCGTATCCACAGGGCTCCTCTCGATTTTGGCAATTGTCTTATTTGTCACCCCAGAGCACTCAACTTACAAAGCTGAACAACTAGAAAAGCCAAGCAAAACCATGACTTATGAGCAATATATAGCTCAAAAATCAGCACTAGTACGTGCAGGAAATGCTAAAGCCGACGATCCTGAGATGCATGGTATCATCCAGCGCGAACTACGAACAAAACTGGGAGACGAGGGACCTACTTATCGTCCTAATCAAGTCATGGAAGAGTTTCAAAGAGCAAAAAAGAATCAACAATCAACAGCTGCTCGTACGTCTCAGTCGACGGAGTTCGTAGAACGTGGCCCTGGAAATGTTGCCGGACGAACAAGGGGATTACTAGTAGACCCAGATGATGCAAATCGTGAAACCTTTTATGCTGGTGCTGCCAGTGGAGGTATCTGGAAGACAACTGATGCAGGCGGAAATTGGAGTTATATTTCAGGAGATATACCGAATCTAGGCACCAATACATTAGCGATGTCAGCCGCAAATTCAAGCGTGATCTACGCAGGAACAGGTGAACATTTTACTAATGACATAGATGGCGCAGGAATGTTTAAGTCAATGGATAAAGGCGCTTCATGGGTACAAATAGCTGACCCCACAACGATGCCAGATTTTAAGAATGTATCCCGCATTGTTGTTGATCCAAATGATGAGGATGTTGTGATAGCAACTACTAGAAGTACCGTTTGGGGTGCATTTAGCGCAGCGATCTACAAGACTGTAAATGGTGGAACTACTTGGACAAGACTCCGGTCGTCGACCTCAGAGAGATACGATGATATAGATTATGACCCTACCAATTTTAATGTGATCTATGTGGCTGTAAATGGCCGTGGTGTGATTAAATCAACTGATGGCGGCACAACTTGGATGGACGCTAGTGAAGGGATTTCCGCTGGCGGTAGATTAGAAATCACTATTTCACCTGTCAATCCGCTTCGCCTTTGGGCCTCTGTTCAAGGTAGCCTAAGCGGTACTGGATCAGATCTATATGTATCGAGTGATGGCGCAACTACCTGGTCTCTTGCCATCAATGCGACAGGCGCAAATGAAGACTTTTTAGGTGGACAAGGCTGGTATGATAACATTGCTACGTCGCACCCATTTGATCAAGATATTGTGTACGTCGGTGGTGTGAACACCTGGAAATTCGAATTGACAGGAGAGGATGCTGACGATGTTCGTTTGCTGAACGTTGATGAAAATGGGACGGACAATTTCATGTCCTATGTAAATTTCGGAGGTGGCTATTTAGGCGGTGGAATGGATCTAGGAGATGTCCCATTTGATGAACTGCTTATTGTAGAAGTTAGATTTGGACAAGGCACACAGCTAGCACATCGCTTTACTGTAGGGGGTGAGGGTCCTGGCGTTCCTGCCGGAGATTATCTCTACCAAGATTATGTAGAAGTACCTTTTCAAGCATGGGATGTACTAAATAATAAGCAGCTTATGGTGTCTTTTCGAGATCAACAAGAAGATGGGGCTTGGAACTTGATTCCTACTAACACAGATGGAGCTACTGCTGATCACTCAAGAGAATATTTCTACGTCCATAAAACAGACTACGCTGACACAGCCAACAGTACAATCGCCATCAATGGTGGTCAAGAGGTTCAGCAAATGTATTTCTTTTGGCCTGTCCTAGTTGATGGAAGCACTTTTGACCCTGTAGCCCTCCCCAACAGCGAACTATCCATCAACTTCGATGTAATCCAAGGAAAAGTAAGAACAACAACAAGCATTTCAGACGCATATGGACAATTTTCTGGCCCTAACGGATTTCCACAATCTGCAAGAACGGCAGGTCTGCACCCAGATCAGCATAACTATTTAGTGTATGATGTAAATCAAACCGCCCAGACTTTTAGACTTTTGATCGGCAATGATGGAGGCGTCTATCGATCTAACTCCTCCTCCGATCCAGGCGTGCAAGAAGGTGACTTCGAATACATTAGCTATGGTTATAATACCACACAGTTTTATGGTGCTGACAAAGCACCTGGTGAAAATAGATATATAGGAGGTATGCAAGACAATGGTACTTGGTACCATGTGCCGGGAACAGAAGGCGGAGCCGCTGTTGACTCAAGGTTTGCTATTGGTGGAGATGGTTTTGAAGTCCTGTGGCATAGTGCAGATCCTAATAAGATCATAGGTGGGTCACAATTCAATAATTTTGCGCGGACGCTAGATGGCGGTTCCAGCTGGCAAAATGCTACAAGTGGTTTCGAAGATGACGGCCCGTTTATAACGAGATTGGCAGCCAGCAAACAACTTCCGGAACGGATTTTCACAGTTGGAACAACTGGCGTATGGTACTCAACCAATTTTGGCGGTAGATGGATAAAGTCTACTATGACGGATGCAAGCTTATGGTCATTTAGTAATAGTGCTGATGTAGAAGTTAGTTATGCTAACCCGGATATCATTTGGGCAGGTGCTGCTTTGAGTAGCGCTGGAAGACTGCACTATTCAACTGACGGTGGTTCCACATTTAGTGCAGCAGAAAACTACGACGAATTTAACATGGGAGGCGTTTCAGGTTTTGCAACGCACCCGTCAGAAGATTCTACTGCCTATGCCCTATACTCATTTGCCGGATTTCCGAAAGTGATAAGAACAACAGATTTGGGGCAGACTTGGGACGATATCAGTGGGTTTGATGGCACAGGATCAGCCAGCACAAAGGGCTTTCCTGATGTGGCAGTCAATTGTCTGTTTGTTTTCCCTGATAACCCAAATAAAATCTGGGTAGGGTCAGAGATCGGTATTATTGAGTCGCTAGATAATGGCGCAACTTGGGGCTTAATGGATAATAATATGCCTCCTGTCAATGTTTATGACTTCAAGCTGGCAGACAATCAACTTGTAATAGCCACTTATGGCCGAGGTATATGGTCTATAACTTTGGATGGAATCGTACAGTCTCCTGTTGTACAAGAGGCAGCAATAACGCCTGATGGAGATATCTCATTGAAAGTAAACTTTGCGCAGGCATTTGATTCGACACAAGTATTCGCTGGATCAATTTACTTAGGCACTATATTCTCAGATGCAGCAGGAGCTATCAGCACGACTATTGCCAACGCTTCACTTAATGGTTTTCAGAAAATCCGACTAGAGGCTTACTTAGGAGGTGTTAAGTACAATTCCATTGAAAGAGAGGTCTTCCTTTTCGAAACCAAGGAAGCTAGCAGCTCTTTTGGCACTAACTTCAAAACATCTGTTGGCCAATTTATTGGATACGGTTTTAGAGTAAATACAGCTAATGGTTTCTCTAACAATGCACTTAATTCCGAACACCCTTACGGTGATAATGCTGAAAATATTTACTATCTCAAGACGCCTATTATTGTCAATGCTGAAAACGCTGTCATGATTTATGAAGATGTGGCCATCGTAGAGCCTGGAGAGCCCGGTACTGTTTATGGAAACGAGCAGTTTTGGGATTACGTTGTAGTAGAAGCTACAAAAGACGGACTCAATTGGGTTCCTCTGGAAGACGGCTATGATGCAAGCTTACACCCTGAATGGCTTGCCGCGTACGATGCTGAAGAAGAAGGAACTAGAAGTCTATTCAAGGACCACTCTATTATCCTCACAGATCATTTTGACGCAGAAGATAAAATATTAATTCGATTCCGTCTTTTTGCAGACGCTAATGTAAATGGCTTCGGTTGGGTAATTGACAACTTATACATACAAGAAGCGCCACTTGCCCTAATCAATGATAAATCGACGCAAGTGAATATCTATCCTAACCCTATTGCGACTACTGCAACATTGGAGTTTTCACCTACTGCAAAGCCCAGTATAGTAAGGGTTTTTGACCTTGAAGGCCGTATTGTAGATCGGATTCAATTAGCAGAAGGCTCTACGTCTGTGATTTGGAATCGTAATCAGCTCAATGCAGGTCTATACTTATTTAAGTATGAAATCAACGGAGAGCTGTATAGTAAAAAAGTACTCTTGAAGTAATCATTCTCACTACTTAATCAACCAGCTATCAATGCTTATCTTGATAGCTGGTTTTTTTATGCTCGAACCCTACTACCATAATACTCTAATAGAAGCCGGCTGCGATGAAGCTGGCAGAGGCTGTTTGGCAGGTCCTGTCGTGGCGGGCGCAGTTATTTTTGCGAAAGACTTCCAGCACCCCTTGCTAGATGATTCAAAAAAAATCTCTCGACATACACGTGAACAATTAGTTCCAATTATTGAAAAAGAGGCACTGTCTTTTGCCATCGGCGTGGTCAGTGCGGAAGAGATCGATCAGATCAATATACTGAATGCAAGCTTCCTTGCTATGCAAAGGGCCGTCGATCAATTGACCGTTCAACCAGAATTACTACTGATAGATGGCAATAGATATCGGCCGGCTCATGATATTCCCTTCGAGTGCATCATCAAAGGTGATGGAAAATTCACTTCAATAGCAGCTGCGTCTGTATTGGCAAAAACTTTCCGAGATCGATTGATGACAAATCTTTCAGCTACTTACTCGGGATACGGTTGGGAAACGAATGCTGGGTACCCGACAAAGGCACATAGGTCAGCGATCAGGGAAAATGGTGTAACCCCATACCATCGAATGAGCTTTCAGTTACTTCCTAAGCAACTTGATCTTTTCGATCAAAACAGCCAGCCTAGCGATATATAGAGAGCTGATTCTCCATCCCTTTCATCAAGTGCGCGACCATAGTCAAACGCTACAATGAAATTTTGATTCAGTGAACCCCTCACACCGATTCCAGCAGAATGATGCCACGATTCTGCATCCTGATTCACCCAAGTAGTAAAAGCATCTGGCACCTGATTGCTGTCAAATTGATGCGCTCTGGTCACAATTCCTGTATCAAAGAATGTACTCAAGGCGCCGTAGATATTTTGATTGAAAATCACCATTGAAAATACTTTATATCGAAGCTCAGCATTGGCCCCAAAAACGCCATCCCCCATCAAACGACTGAACTTAATTCCTCTAATATCATCTGCTCCTCCTAAGGTTTGCAAGATATAAAAGGGCGTATTTGAATTTAGGAAACTACGATACTGCAAGCGATGCGCGAATACCAGTCGGTCTTTGATAAGTGTCTGATAATGTCGGTGAATCAACCGTAACGATACAACATGCTCTGCCTCACTCGAAAGAGGAAGTCCATAATTAATCATAAACTCCTCAAAGACTCCCTTGGAAGGATAAGGCTCAATGTCTCTTGTGTCTATCACGCCTCCTACTGCAAATTGCGCATAGGTTCCCCCCGCCTTATGCTTATCTGGAATAATCCCCCATTGCACATATTGATCATACAAGGTTGCCGTATCAGGCGCTTGCTCGGCCTCAGATTTCCCTTTATTGAACTGCTCTCGATCTGGCGCTTGGATGCCCATATAGGTCAATTGCACTTCAGTCTGCAACCGATACTTCTTGCCTTGACCAAATAGATTTTTCTCTATGGTTGCTCTTGCATTGATTCGATTTTGCTCATACGCATAAAAAAGAGGAGAGATAAATGCATCTGAGCCTGATGTACTAAAGTCATCGTTGAAAAACGATTGATAGCCATTAAATCCATAAAATGGACGGTAGGAAGTAAGCCTTTGCGCCAATTCCGCCCTAAATCGACCTTCCTTGATTAGCTCCCTTGCATCATATCGGAGGATGATTCTTCTATCACCCAGTGTAGTATTAGTCAGTTCTAGGTAGATACTATGATCATAGTATGGATATCGAATTCCCTGATCGCCATAATAGAAGACATTGCCAATGACTCCGTATTGAAGTCCGAAATCTTGGTTGTAGGCAATCACAGGTAAACCTCCGAAAGACCACCCTTCTACTTTTGCAACACTGTCTTTTTTGCCTTGTCCAAAAACGTTCAGTGTAATAAAAACAAAACAAACTGATAATAAAGCTCTAGACATTGGATTCTATTAACGTAAAAGTACCCTACTTTATAGTGCCGAAGATAGGATTTTTGTCATATCCTTGCTTTACACCAATTGGAAAGTACTATGCCTAATAAATCCATATTGACTTGGGATGATTTTGCGAAAATTGACATGAGAATAGGGACTATCGTAGAAGCCCATGATTTTCAGGAAGCAAAAAAACCCGCATACAAGCTTATTATCGACTTTGGTAATGAGATAGGTATCCGAAAAAGCTCCGCTCAAATCACAACCAATTATAGCAAACAGGAATTGGTTGGAAAGCAAATCGCAGCCGTAATCAATTTTCCGCCGAAACAGATTGGACCCATCAAGAGCGAGTGTTTGGTGCTCGGCTCCTACCAGCCAAATGGATCAGTCATTTTGCTGTCTAGTGATCAACCAGTAATCAGCGGATTGAAAGTAGGCTAAACAGCTATTTTATGTGTTCAACTACATAATCTCCTGTCTGGACAAAGCGCCTCGTTCTTTCAAACATTTATGAACAAATTCGTAAGTGATTTTTTAACAACAAAAACATTTTTTTAAGTTGAACACATATCCTCAAAGTGCATCTTACCCCTTCGAAGTCCAATGCGGTCAGAAGATTCTTGAAAACATTGATAAGGCCTTACGGAAATCAGACCATCAGCAAGTAGATGTGACCAAATTGATCGCTGTAAAACAATTCATTATGACAGAGGTACTTGGTCAGGCCAATTAATCTTTGACCACTTAGCTGCCAATCACATAGCCGAAGCTTTGCCCACGACTTTTTTTGTGCCTAGATTAGTTGAAATTCACTTAACTACTACAATCTTGGATATTATCATCTATCTGTGTTACAATACGGTTTTAGAATATGCACAGGACAAAGATGAGCCTACAGCATTTGCACCAATGACAGAATCTACAATGACTGGTCTTGACAATGGCGATACCATCACATGGAAATTGTCGACGAATCCAGGCACATTAACCGCTATTAAAATCAAAATGGTCAGTAAGAAAGACGATGTAACCCTCCCCAGTGGAAGCTGGAAAAGTCAATGGATTCAAAAACCAGCTAAAATCTCCACTAACGTTTACCAAGGGCAACCCAATGGAGCAGGTGCAACTGAAAAGGACCCCTTTCACTTCGCCTATGATGTGGACTACCAAGTAGCATCAGTTCCTTCATGGACGACGTTAGATCCAGACGTAAGAATACCTTCAAAATAATAACTCTTTGAAGCGGATCTTCTCATTCATTCTTGTTTCGAGTTTTGTGTTATCCGGTTATTGCCGAGGTAATCTCGACAGTGCCAAATTGGTATTGAGTAAAAGCACTGATTTCACCACTACTCTCCTAACATTAGAGTTCCTCTCTAACAAGTGCGACGACCCGTTGGAAATCATAAAGTTCAGCAATCAAGCCTTAAAAATTCTTGACGGTCTCGACTCCGTTCAAATGCAGATAGGTGTTATGCAAAACATCGGATTTGCCTACAACCAATTAGGTGATTACACGACTGCAACTGAATATTTCTACAGAAGTGCTGATTTAGCGAATCAGCAAGGGTATCGACTAGAAGAAGCACAGTCTTTGGCAAACCTTGCTTCAACATTTAATATTATTGGTAATTACGCTCGATCAATCCCAATCCTTCAACGGGGCTTGGCTATAGGCATTGAGATGCAGGATACTGCCACGATCCATCCTACCCTGATCAATTTAGGTAATGCCTATTACTATGCGGGACAATTAGACTCCTCCTTGTTCTATCTTGCAGAATCGATCAGGCACGCTGTCGGACAACCCTATGAGGGCTATTACAACGCCTATAGCAAAGGAACTGCAGCGCTGGTCTACGCCAAATTGGATAACTTAGATACCGCCTTTTATCTGCTAGAAAGATCAACCGTAACCTGGACTAGCTATGAAGATTACTATCCGATCGCCGAGTGCCTAGTAGAAATATCCCAGATCTTACTTGACAACAAATCCTACAGCAGCGCCTATCAATACGGCATCAAGGGCTTCACACTGGCAACCGAAAAAAGCTTTCTCAAGCAGCAGCGAGAGGGTGCGAATACGCTCTTCCAGTATCACAAGCAAACCGGTAATTTCGATAGTGCCCTTTTTTATCAAACTGTCTACTACCAAGTCAAGGATAGCATTGAAAATGTGGAAGTCGTAAAAAAGGTCGAAGCAGAACGTGCTAATTTTGAAATCAGCAAAAAACAGACAGAAGTAGACCTGTTGAATACACAGAAAAAAGGAAGAGAGCAGGTCTTACTGGGTCTTGTAATCATTGTGCTATTACTTCTTACTGTTGCCGTACTGATTTACCGCAATTTGAGTATTCAATCCAAACTTAGGAAGGAGTTGGAGAGTCAAAAGCAGGTACTTGAAAAACTTAATACCTCCAAAGACAAGCTCTTCTCCATTGTTTCTCATGATTTGCGCGGCCCTATCGCGGCCTTTGCTGGTGTATCCAATATGATCAAAATAGCTGTAAAGCATCAGAAAACAGAAATGTTGGATGAAATAGCTGACGAAGTAAAAAACTCAAGCACGAGGCTATCTGCGATGCTCGAAAACCTTTTGAATTGGGCCATGCAAGAACAAGGTGCTATGAGCATCAAACCTGAAGAGATTCTTCTAGAAGAAATCTTTCAGGAATTGGAGGGTATATATATCAGTGTGGCGGCGACTAAGCAGATTGAATTTTCGTTTGACCGCCACGGCATTGATTCCATCACTGTAGACAAAAATGCACTGCATACAATTCTTCGCAACCTGATCAACAATGCAATGAAGTTTACCAAAAACAATGGCAAGGTTGCTGTTTCAGCTCAATCGACAGGAAGTGTTATCGAAATATCTGTCTCAGATACTGGTATCGGTATTCCTCCAGAAAAACTAAATAACCTCTTCCAATTCTCTGGTGAAAAAAGTACTTTTGGTACCTTAGGTGAGAAAGGCCTAGGTCTGGGTCTGAACCTTGTGTACGAATTTACCCAAGCGATTGGAGGCCACATCAAAGTGATCAGCGAACAGCAAAAAGGGACTACTTTCACCCTTAGTATTGCAAGTAAACTCTAAATCAGATTCTTAGACAATCAAAGAAGAAAAGAATATCTGACGGTCAATTGAGTAGTCATACTATCTTGTACTTGAAATATGAATAAGAAAGTTCTCGGCGTTTTTCTACTCACTTTAATTGTCTGGTCTAGTACAATAGCTCAGTCTACCTCTAGTCTGGATAGTATGACATCCTTGTATTATCAAGGACCCAAAGACGCCTCCAGCCTACCTCTGCTGCTACAAATTTGTGCAGATCACCCCAGCTCAACCGGACGGATGCTTTTTGCAAGAGAAATGCTGAAAATTGCCGAAGCTGAAGGTAACCGGGACTACATGCATCGCGCCAATCTTGAGATTGGGATCGCTTACCGGATACAAGGCATATTATCCGAGAGTACCAGCTCGCTTTTTAAGTCACTAGAAATTGCATCATTAATGGATGACTTATCCAGAATAGGTGAGTCATTAGGTGAGATCTCGTCCTCCTTTTCTGCACAAGGAGATACAAAAAATGCAGTTAGATACATAAACAAAGCCATCAATATTTTTCGGCAAGAAAAGGACTCCCTTAATCTATGCATTGCTTTATTAAATACGGGATATGATTATCACATGATGAACAAAACTGATTCCGCCTTGATCTACTATTTTGAAGCAGATGATATTGCAAGTCAGGCTAGCTTTGGCTTATCCCAGAAAGCATCATTACTCGCCTTTATCAGAGGTAACCGCGGCATAACGCAAGCAAAAATCGGTATGGCAGAAGAAGGGATCGCGGCTATCAGAAAATCGATTCAGATCCTATCCGCGCTGGACGATAGGGAAGCAATTGTCGACTATAATTATCAGTTGGCCAAAATCCTTCATGCCAATGACAGCACCGATGTGGCCATGCGGATTGCACAGCAAGCATTGCTAGAATCATCCATCCTCAATGTAAAATCTACTATGAAAGATGTCTCGATACTCCTGTACCGCATGCACTTGAGCAAAAATGATTACAAAAACGCATTACGCTATCGGCTTGCACACGAAGCAATAAAAGACAGTATTCAGAATGCTAATGTCTTCAGAGAAATGGCTGAGCAGCGCACGGAATATGAAGTCGGACTGAAACAAGCAGAAGTCGACATTCTAGATATTCAGAAGAAAAATCAAAACATCATTTCGGTCTCCTTAGGAATTGTACTATTCATCATGATCATGGCTTCTTTGTTAGTGTATCGCAATTACAGACAAAAAGCCATTCTTAGTACTCAGCTGGAGAAAAAGAGACTTGATCTAGAAGCGCTTAATGCTACGAAGGACAAACTGTTTTCTATTGTCAGTCATGACCTTCGAGGCCCTATTACTGCTTTTTCCAGCCTCTCACGTATTGTGAGATACTATGTCAAAAGTAAGAAAATAGACGAATTGCTTGAGCTTGCAGATGAAATGGATGACAGTGCCCAGCAACTCAACAACATGCTAGAGAACTTACTAGCGTGGACCATACATGAACAAGGCCAGCTGGAACTGAACAAGCAAAGCATCTCATTGTCTGAACTTTTTGCCGATCTGCAAAAAATCTACCGAGGCATGCTAGAGGAAAAAAATCTCAACCTTCAAATCACTGTGGATGAGGATGTCAAAGTAGAAGCCGATTGGAACACTCTCCATGCCGCAGTGCGTAACCTGCTAAGCAATGCAATCAAATTTACCTCCGATGGAGGCACTATTGAGTTGATCGCTCAGAAAGACAACGCCTTGGTGAGCATACAAGTGTGTGATACAGGGGTCGGCATAGCAGAAGACAAAAAAGACTCGCTTTTTAAATTAGATGCCACCCAAAAAAGCTCATTTGGCACAAATGGCGAAAAGGGATTGGGACTGGGGTTAAAAATTGTCTACGAATTTGTAAACTTAAATAGCGGCAATCTGACCGTCAGCTCTAAAGAAGGCCAAGGAACTGTTTTTTCGATTTCAATTCCTAGTTAATTATCAGGCGTACGGTCAGGAGTCTTGATCACTTCCGATACAAATCGCTTGAGGACGTCCGGCGAAGTTAGCTGCGATTTTGGGAGAAATAAATCAAAATTGGTGTCGTGATTCGGCTCAATAATATGGCCACTAATCAAAATGATTTTTGGGATGGTCTGCAAAGAGTCCAGCATCTGAAAACCATCCATATACGGCATATCATAATCCAGTAATACAACGTCTGGATTCTGCTTAGCGATCGCCAGTGCTCCTTTCACGGGATTTTCCCATGAGGAAATCAACACCGCGTCAAAAATCTCATCGAAATAGACTTCCAGTAGCTTCAGAAAAAGCGGATCATCATCTATGGCAATACAGGTAGTCATAATGGGTGTCAGTGGATTCGATGCGAAGCTAGTAAAATCAGCCAAAGGATTGAGTGTTTAAACTTCAAAGTAAGCTTAACTATTATCTGATACTGTTTAATTTCGCCCTATGGCTACTAAAAAAATATTTTCTTGGAATGTAAATGGTATCAGAGCAATCATGAAAAAAGACTTCTTGAAAGACCTAGCAGAGATCGATCCTGATGTTCTTTGTTTACAAGAAACGAAAGCCCAACCTGACGATGTAACCAAAAGCTTAAGCGAAATACCTGGCGGTTATCACACCTACTACAATAGCTCCAAAGCTAGAAAAGGATATTCTGGTACAGCCGTACTATCGAAAGAGGAGCCCATCAATGTCTTTTATGATATGGGGCTCGAAGAGCATGATCAGGAGGGCAGGGTCATCTCTGTTGAATTTGAGACCTACTTCCTAGTCACTGTTTACACACCCAATTCAGGTGAGGGACTCAAACGACTGGACTATAGAAGCAATTGGGACGAAGCATTTAACAATCACATTGTAGCCCTTGAGCAACAAAAACCTGTCATATTGTGTGGAGATCTAAATGTCGCGCACACTGAAATAGATATCGCTCGACCAAAGTCAAACTATAACAAATCCGCCGGTTATACACAGACGGAGATAAATGGCCTTGACCAATTATTAGCCGAAGGGTATGTTGATACTTTTCGCCATTTTTATCCAGAAACGATAAAGTATAGCTGGTGGAGTTATCGTTTCAATTCCAGAGAAAAAAATGTCGGCTGGAGAATTGATTATTTCTTGGCGAGCGAGGCCATCGTTGATGAACTGATTGACGCTGAAATTCATAATGATCGATTTGGCTCTGATCACTGCCCTGTAAGTATTACAATCAAAGCATAACAATACTGTCTTACTTCAAGTCATCCCAGCAAACCAAGAACACTTTAATACCAAACCCCAACCCCACAAATGAACACTAAGAACATCCCATTAAACGATCTGCACGTAGCCCTTGGCGGAAAAATGGTGCCTTTTGCAGGTTATAACATGCCCGTCCGATACAACTCGGATAAAGAAGAGCATATGAAAATACGAGAGTCAGTTGGAGTATTTGATGTCTCTCATATGGGTGAGTTTGAAGTAACGGGCCCAAATGCCTTAGCGTTAATTCAAAAAGTAACGAGTAATGACGCATCCAAACTAATCGATGGTCAAGCGCAATATTCTTGTCTACCGAATGACATCGGTGGAATTGTCGATGATCTAATCGTATATAAGAAAAAAGACAACGACTACCTATTGGTGGTCAATGCATCCAATATCGATAAAGATTGGAACTGGATCAGCAGCCAAAACACTATGGCTGCAGAAATGAAAAACATTTCGGACAACATATGTCTCTTTGCAGTGCAAGGGCCAAAGGCGACTGAGGTATTACAAACCATAACTACCGTCGACCTCTCTTCAATCAAATTTTATCACTTTACGGAAGGCAATATCGGAGGAGTCGATGATGTAATCATCAGTGCTACTGGCTATACCGGTTCTGGGGGATTTGAGTTGTATGTGCGCAACGATCAGGCTGAAGCTTTATGGAATGCTGTCTTTGAGGCGGGCAAGCCCCATGATATACAACCAATAGGTCTTGGGGCAAGAGATACACTTCGGCTAGAAATGGGCTATTGTCTGTATGGTAATGACATAGATGATCACACTTCTCCTATAGAAGCAGGTCTTGGGTGGATCACTAAATTCACTAAGGACTTTGTCAATCATGAGCAAATCGCTCAGCATAAAGCCGAAGGTGTTGATAGGAAGTTAGTTGGTTTCAAAATGGTAGGTAGAGGTATACCACGTCACGGATATCCAATTAAATCAGAAGATGGAACTGAACTTGGACAAGTGACATCCGGCACGATGAGTCCAAGTCTCAATCTTGGGGTTGGTTTAGGATATGTAACTACTGGTAATCATCTCGCAGAAACAACTATTTATATCGAAATAAGAGGGAAATTGATCGAAGCTGTGATCACTCGCCCTCCTTTTGTCAAAATCTAAACTTACCTGCTTTGCTAACCCTTGAAGTCTGCCTTACCCCTTCGCTCATTGAGCAACATTCCCTTAGTGGAAAAGCAGTAGTTGTGGTCGATATCTTTCGAGCAACGTCGTGCATGATTACTGGCATGAATCACGGCATAGCTGCAATTTATCCAGTTGCAACAGTTGATGAATGTACCCAGCTAGGAGCGAAGGGTATGGTGATGGCTGGTGAAAGAGATGGCAAAAAAATCTCTCACTTTGACATCGGGAACTCCCCATTTGAATACATGATGGACGAGTGGAAAGGCAGAGAACTTACTGTCAGTACAACTAACGGCACCTTAGCTATTCAAAAATCACAAGAAGGAAATGTCCTCGTGATGGGGGCATTTTTGAACTTGACCGCGACTGTTCAATACTTGTTTGAGCTCAATAAGGATGTAGTCATCCATTGTGCCGGATGGAAGGGAACGCCCAACACAGAAGATACATTGTATGCGGGCATGCTGATCTCTAGACTTATGAACCACTCCTTTGAGCTTTCCAACGATTCTGCTCAGCTTGCTCTGGCGCTTTATGAAAATCATCAATCAGATTTGTTGTCAGCAGCAAAAAAATCCAGCCATGCCCACCGACTAGCAAAATTTGGTATTACAAAGGATATTGAATTCTGTATGGAAGTTGACCGCTTTGCTGGAGTTGTTATATGTGAAGGGAATAAGCTGATTAAAATCTAAGCTTTCCGCCCAGTTCCATATCTGAGAGCTCCATTTCAAGAGCCTTCGTTGACTGCTGTACTTCTCTCAGAGATAAGAGCAAGGATAAAAGTAACAATACGAGCGATGCTCCAAACAGGTAAGAGCCCCACATAGGCAATCCTCTGAAGATTAAGATCATACTCAGAACACAAAAGAAAAAACTCAAGACTCCGAAAATCTGCATATTACGAATCAGGTGCAACCGCATCCGCAGGTTCTTAATCTGACCCACTACCACACCTTTATCTCCATGCTGCACGTACTTCCCATGCAATTGGCGAACCATACTTGCAATGGCCAAAAATCGGTTCGTATAAGCTAATAACAACAAGGAAATCGCCGGAAATAATAAAGCAGGCGTAGTCAGATCAATGGACATCAGGAAAGCTTATTATTGGATTTGTGTCGATCTTTATCTCGGATCGTTTTTTTCTCAAAGTTTTTTTCAAGTGCTGCCGTCAAGTCAACACCTGTCTGATTGGCTAGACAAATAAGTACCCAAAGGACGTCCGCCATTTCATCGCCCAGATCACGGTTCTTATCGCTTTCCTTAAATGATTGTTCCCCGTAAGTACGCGCCA
>JBLHTU010000054.1:0-18598 GCA_047627515.1 Cyclobacteriaceae bacterium
GTCAATGGCTAGCATTTTCGGCCTATGCGGATGTATCAATGAAATACAGTGCATGCACTTGAGTCCTACACGATTTCCAGACAGCTTATCCACAGCTTCAATAATTTCTCTTTACGATTAAGTCGCTTATCAAAGTGCTTTGGTGATTGACGTGAGGTTTTGGTATATTTAGTGATCGAATAATAAATCAAACCTCATGGCGCAATTCAACTTGAATGTCAATGGCATTTCAAAAACTGTAGATGTAGATTCAGATACTCCACTCCTTTGGGTACTGCGAGACTCTCTTAATATGATAGGGACCAAATACGGCTGCGGAATAGCACAGTGTGGATCATGTACGGTGCACTTGGATGGTGAGGCAGTACGCGCTTGCTCTCTGCCAGTGGCGACCATTGGTAATAAACAAATCACTACCATAGAAGGACTTTCAGCTGATGCTACACATGCAGTCCAGGAAGCATGGAAAGAGCATGATGTTCCTCAATGCGGCTATTGCCAAGCAGGCCAAATTATGAATGCTTCTTCCTTCTTGTCAAAAAATCCCTCCCCAACAGATGAGGATATTGACAATGCCATGAATGGGAATCTCTGCAGATGCGGAACCTACAACAAAATTAAAGCTGCGATCAAGACCGCTGCAACCAATATCTAATCAATAAAAAGGAAAATATGACAGTCATAAAAACGTCCCACAATAGAAGATCCTTTTTAAAAGTATCAGCCGCTTCGGCTGGTGGATTAATGATTGGATTCAATTGGGCCTGCAGCCCTAGAACACAAGATAGCGTTCTCAAGCCACTACCTTCAGAGTGGTTTAATATCAATGCATACCTATCGATCGGTGACAATGGCGTAGTAACCATCATGTCTCCTAATCCCGAAATTGGTCAAAATGTAAAGACATCTATGCCTATGATTGTGGCTGAAGAGCTAGACGTCGATTGGGCTGATGTGAGAGTCAAGCAGGCCCCCTTAAACACGGATGTATTCACACGTCAAGTAGCTGGTGGAAGTCAATCCATCCGACAAGGGTGGGAATCGCTAAGAATGGCTGGAGGTACCGCGAGACAATTACTTGTCAATACGGCAGCAGAAAAATGGAAAATTTCACCCGATCAGATTAGTACACAAAACGGTCAGCTTATTCATCCGGATGGAAGCATACTTTCTTATGGTGCGATTGCCGCAGAGGCTGCCGGACAGGAACTGCCTACTGAAGTCACTTTAAAAGACCCAAAAGATTTCAAAATCATCGGTACAGATCGACTAAATGTAGACGCAGAGGATATTGTAAGTGGTAAACCTTTGTTTGGTATCGATACACGACGCGAAGGCATGGTGTTCGCCACTATGATGAGGCCACCTGCCTTCGGTATGTCTCTAGAAAGTTTTAATGCAGAGGCAGCACTGAAAGTACCCGGGGTCGAGGACGTAATCCAAATCGGAGACAAAATCGCTATCATAGCAAATGGCACTTGGCCCGCAATGAAAGCACAAAAAATGATTCAGGCAAAATGGACTGCATCAGAAACGCTAGAAGATACAAGTGGCCATGACAATGATATGTTACGTCTACTTACAAAGAAATCGGATGAGCCAAAAAGAACGGATGGAAATGTAGAGAAATCTTTCCTAGAGGCAGATCAGATAATTGAAAAAACCTACGAAGCTCCGTTTCTGCCTCACAATACGATGGAGCCCATGAACTTCTTTGCCGAAGTCACAGACACTAAGATCGAGCTACTTGGACCCATCCAAACACCTGAATGGACTCGTAGACGTGTGGCAGAATTATTGCAAAGAGACGAATCCGAAGTCAGCATGGATATGACTCGTATGGGAGGTGGATTTGGTCGACGACTTTATGGAGACTTTGTATTAGAAGCAGCACAGATATCAGATAAAATCCGCAAGCCTGTCCAATTGGTCTTTTCACGTGAAGATGACATGACAGCTGGTACCTATCGCCCGGCATCTAAATATAGATTTAAAGCGGCTTTGAAAGATGGTGAAATGACCGGCTACCAACTTACTGGAACTGGCGTGAATATGGGTAACGCTACCCGCCAGAATAACTGGCCAGCGGCAGCGATGGAAAATTATCTTGTTGATTCTCACGAACTGAAATCAAATATTACAACTGGAGCTTGGAGAGCACCGATCACTAACTTCCTTGCCTATGCGGAGCAGGCTTTCATAGATGAAGTAGCAGAAGCTGCAGGTAGAGACCCTTTGGCATTTAGGATTTCCTTGTTTGAAAGAGCAAAGAATAATCCTGTGGGAGAACTCGCTTATGACCCTGAAAAGTCTATTGGCGTGATCAAACTAGTAGCCGAAAAAGCTGGTTGGGGTAAGCAGACAGATGGAGTCTATCAGGGGTTTAGTACCTACTATTCGCACAATACGTATGTAGCGGAGATTGCAGATGTGGTGATGAGTAAAGGTCAGCCTAAAGTCACAAAAGTAACCGTGGCGATAGATTGTGGAATAGTAGTCAACCCAATTGCTGCAATTAATCAAGCGCAAGGTGGTGTGATAGATGGTGTAGGACACGCTTTGTATGGGGATTTTAGTTTTGAAAGTGGAAAACCCTCTGCAGCTAATTTCGATACCTATCGCCTCATTCGAATGAAAGAATCACCACAGGTCGATATTCATTTTGTCGAGAGCAACAATTCGCCGACAGGTTTAGGTGAACCAACTTTGCCGCCAGCTGGAGGAGCGATCGCCAATGCAATTTATGCAGCAACAGGAAAGCGATTATACAAGCAGCCATTTACCAAGCAGGACATTGTATCGAGCTAATCGACCCAAATATTGAACAGTTCTTACAGGCACAGACGGAGCAACAGAAAATTGTACTTACCCATGCCCACCATCTGATCACAAGGGAGGGTCTAACCTCTCGCATTCGATTCAATATTCCTTTCTACGATCGGTTTAGCTGGATTTGCTATTTGAATCCACTTAAAAATGGTGGAATTGAATTTGCCTTTTTGCATGGTCATAAGCTTTCAAATCACCTCCTACTGTTGAAAAAAAAAGATCGAAAGCTAGTAGCCGGCGTAGAGATTCACAATGTAAAAGATGTCTCATGGAAAGAGATAACCCATTTGCTACATGAAGCCATCCTATTAGAAGAATGGATGACAAAGAATTAAAGTCAAACTAAACGGCTTCTTGTTGGGTCTATTTATTGCCAATAATATCTTACAAATTCAGAACCAATCGCCATAATAATGAAATACTACTTTTGCATACTAGTTTTTATCTCTTTCATTAATGTTCATTGCTTTGCTCAAAGCGACTTCCCTCCCATGGAGGCTGAAAGCTTGACCAATCAGTTCATCAACTTACCAGAAGATATTACGGGGAAGTACACCTTGATCGGCCTAGCATTCTCAAAAAAATCTGAAGAGTATCTCAACTCCTGGTTTAATCCCGCCTATCAACAGTTCATATATAAACCCGAAACGCCCTCCCTGTTTGCTGGAGGCTACGATATCAATGTGTATTTCGTACCAATGTTTACTGGTGCCAAAAGGCCGGCTTACCAGAAAGTCATGGACAAAATTAGAAAAACCATAGATCCAAAACTCCAGCCACATGTGCTGTTCTACAAAGGCACTTTAAAATCATACAAGGATGTATTGAATTTTGACGGCAAAAACGTACCGTATTTCTATGTCGTCAACCCAGAAGGTAAAATTGTTTACAGCACCACAGGTGCATATTCAGATCGAAAAATGAGTGAGATTCAGCATGCATTAGAAGCATCTTGGAATTAAGCTACACAGCAAAACACTTCATGATCGTTCGTAGATATAGCCTCTTGTCTCTTGCATTTTTGCTTGCTCAAATAAGTATTGCACAAATAAGTGCTAAAAGAGATCATCGATTATCAATTGCCGAAATAGAAATGTCTGAAGGGCAAACAGTGTTTGGCTATGTGAAAACCTTCAGTGATACTTCAGTGATCATTACCAATGATTTTACCGATGCGACATTATCTAAGTCTTCTAGCTTCACATTTACAGACATTAAAAAAATCACTTACCATAGAAGCGGTTCCGTTCAAAATGGCTATCAGAACGCAGCAATGCCAGTCTATATGTTGGCCATAACTTTTGCTGCTCAAGATTTAACATATTACGGTGCCCTCTATCTCGCTGCAGCTGCGATTTATACGGCTATTCCTGCATCATTGGTAGGTGTAATGGATTATGTCCGTAGGAAAAAAATGGTCTACGTTACTGAGGGAGATCCCGAACTATTTAAAGAACATATTAATAAACTCAATAAATGGACGGTGGTGGCCAGCGACGAAGTGAAGTTTACCCACAGAGGTCTGAGTTGGTATTCCAAAGTAACGAACAACCGATCCTACTACCCACTGAACTACAAGCCTTCATTGCATTTTATCTCAGGGAGTATTATCGCTGGCAATTTTCTTAGCTCAGATACTAATGGCTTATTCCTCTCCGAGTTTAGAAATAGCGAATCACGAAAGTTCAATAGACTAGGCCTTTTTGGGTTTGGGCTGTCTCTTACTGAAAGGCTAGAAATAGGCGCACATCTAATGACTTCCAATTATCAAAGCCGTAATTACCGACTAATAGAAGGAAATGCTGAATACAACTACTTTGTGAATTTTGATAATAATCAAACAGTCATATATGGACTATTTCATTTTCTACCCTACCAGCCAGAAAAACAGCCAATACAGCTATCTGCCGGACTCGGATTGGTCTATAACAACGTTGACTATTATGCTGACTATTCAGGAATTTTAAATGGAAACTTCGAAACAGGTCAGTTTGCCAGTCAGTCACTTAGAATTGACCAGTATTCATTAAATATTATGGGAAGATCAGAGTTGTTTATCACTGATAAATATTCTTTTCTACTACAGGTCGACTATTTCCCTTTACTGAAACAAGAAGCTGAGCCATTACAGTTAAATCCTCCCTTTCGTACAGATCAAATCATTCCGATTTTTAACAATTCTTCACTTGCTTTTACAACAGGTATCAGATTTCATTATTAAACTTGTCACCAGATGCTGAAAATTTCTCACGTGAAGCTCCTAGCAGTCATCATGACTCTGTCAGTTTGGTCAGAATCGTCAGCGCAGGATATTAGCTTTTTCGAGGGGTTTGTCCTTGACGATCAGGAAGTTGCATTACCCTACTGCCATGTAATCAATCTAAGCCGACCAGAAGGTGGAATTTCCGGTGCTGATGGATATTTTTCAATCAAGGCAGAAGCCGGAGACAGCATCAAAATCACCTTTTTAGGCTATAAGAACATGATTTTGGTGATCGATGCTGAAATGATGCAACGTAATATCACTGCCAAATTACAGCCAGACTACATTGAATTACAGTCAGTATGGGTTTTTTCAGATCATAAGTACAAAGTACCAAAAAGACCAAAATTTAAATCTTATCGACTCGGCTCTTTACCACAATACGACGGTACTGAATCTATCAAACCCGGAGATTTTACTTGGGGGACCTCTTCTATGAATCAAGGCATCGGGCCGAGCCTTACTTTGCATGGCCCGTTTACATATCTATCCAAAGAAGAGAAAGAAAAGAGAACAGCGCAAGAAGCCTATTTGAATACGTTTGAAACAATAAACTTCTCAAAACTAATGGCGCTCCAGAAAACAAGAAAACTGCTAAAAGGGCGCTATGAACTGGCTGATTCAGAACTTGATCGACTCATCGTTATGATGAACTTAGAATTACCAGAAATTCAGAGAATCAAGGAACCTAGTAGAATATTTGCTTACGTTGATAGATTCATCGGTGAAAAAGTCAGCCAAATTGGCTGGATCATTAGACCTTAACACCATCCCAAAACCCGAATAGCCAATTTCCAGGTGCTTTTTCATCATCACTTCTAAAGAACTCATCTACAGCACTTAACAGTTCATCCAAGCTCAATAAATCGTCATTATTGAGATCTAACTTTATATAGCTCTTTGCTGAATAGCGAACAGGAATATGATATGACATAAACAAATCTATATATTCATCTAAGGCGATGTAGCGATCATTATTGACATCAAAGCATTTAAAAATCTCGCGAGTTGTTTGCTTCACATATCGATCAAAAAAAGCCTCTGGCCCGTTAACAAGATGTTTGTCTGCAAATTCCAACCATTCATCTAGTGTAGCATGCTGCTGCTCTTCTTTTTGAATAGCATGACGAAAGTCTGTCCATGATCCTTCAAAAAGAGCTATATACTTTTGATAATCATCAGTCCCCTCTTTGACATTCCACAGTACGCAAAGATTCTCACCAATGGCAACAAAATCGTCTTTCTCAATCGTGCCGTTATTATCGTAGTCGAGTATGCTGAAGTAATGACTCAACTTTTGTGTTTGAAATTCTGAAAGCATCTACAATACTAGTTAATCCTGCTGACTAAAAACTCGCTTTAACAATTCTGATCCCCTAGCAACAGGGTTCTGTCGGATGTTTTTTTCCTCTTGTGCAATCATCACAAATAAACCATTTATGGCCATTTGAGTCGCATAACCTTCAAGGTCTGGATTTACATCTTCGACAAGCGGTATCTTGTTATAAGCAGTAATAATGTCACCATAATACTTGGTAGCTTTCGTCTTATCCAATGCACGACTAACAACCGGAGAAAAAGCTTGCGTCAATTGAGACGTCGTAGTTCGAATTAGATATTGCGTAGCTGCATCTTCATCCCCTTTGAGTATGCCCCATGCGTCGCTTATGGTCATAGATTGTATCGCACTAGTGAAAATCGGAGCCGCTTCTTTTGCCGCTTCTTCAGCTCCTTTGTTCAGTGTCTGCACAAATTGATCTACCTGAGTACCTAGGCCTATTTGTCTAAGTCTTTGCTCAACCTGCTGCACCTCAGGGGGAAACGGTATCTTGATCTGAGGATTATTGTAGTAACCATTCAGTTTTGAGACACTCGACGCTCCCTTTTTCGTCCCTTGAATCAATGCTTCTTTCAATCCTTTGGCAACTTCCTGGACGGACAATGCATCCTCCTCCAGTACGCCCTCCAAAGCGGTTTTCGCTTGTTGAATCTGTTGAGCTGTACAGCCGGTAAACAGTACCGTTATTACGAAACCATAAAAATAATTCTTCATCACTTGTTCAATTTGCCACTAAATCTAGTGCAATATGCCATAATTTTAAAGGACAAATTGAATACTCCTTATGCGCGCAAAAGCAATCATTATTTCAATCGGAGATGAAATACTCTATGGCCAGACATTAGATACTAATTCACACTGGATCAGTGGCGAACTTGACAAGGTCGGCATCAAAGTATTGAAGAAGCTAACGATTGCAGATAATCGTAATGAAATTCTAGAAAGTTTCAAACAAGCAAAGGAGGAAGCAGATATTGTACTGATCACTGGTGGGCTTGGCCCCACAACTGATGATCTAACCAAACCCTTATTGGCTGAATTCTTTGGCGTTTCAATGGTAATGAATGAAGATGCTCTCGAGGAAGTTACACAACTATTTGCGAGGTCAGGCAGAGAGATGTCTGAAGCAAACCGAGGACAAGCAGAGTTGCCTTCAAACTGCACAAAAATCACCAATTCACTTGGAACAGCTCCTGGTATGTGGTTTGACGAGGAAAATATAATTTTCATTGCTATGCCTGGTGTTCCTTATGAGATGAAAAGAATGATGGAACTAACCCTGCTACCAAAGTTGGTTGAGCGCTATGTCGATGGAGTCATCTATCATAAAGTGATTAAAACAATAGGAATCCCTGAAAGCAAGCTTGCTGCCAAAATTGCAGAAGTAGCTGATAACCTACCTGATACTATCAAGTTGGCCTATCTTCCGTCCTATGGTCAGGTCAAATTACGTCTTACATCAACAGGGCCTGACTTTCAGCAACTAAAATTCGAAACAGATAAGGTAGTAAAGGCCATGTTACCACTCATAGAAACTTATGTCTATGGTTACGATGATGACGAAATAGAAGCTGTCATTGGTTCACTTCTAATGGATAGAAATTGCACACTGGGTACTGCGGAAAGTTGTACTGGCGGAAACGTAGCTGCATTGATTACAAGTGTAGCCGGAAGTTCTCGCTATTATCAAGGTTCTATTATCAGCTACGACAATCGAATAAAAATAGAACAACTAAATGTAAATAAAGAGCTCATTCACTCTCACGGTGCTGTGAGCGAAGAAGTAGTCTGTCAGATGGCCAATGGGGTACGAGAAAGGTTGGGAGTAGATATTGGACTTGCAACTAGTGGAATAGCTGGTCCTGATGGAGGTACTGCAGATAAACCCGTGGGTACCATTTGGATTGCGTATGCCGATAAGGACAAAACAATTGCAAAAAAGCTACAGTTAACAAAAGACAGAAAGCTAAACATTACCTTTACCTCTTATGCGTTACTCAATCTATTAAGATTAAATATTTTCAGTATTTGACGAAATAAATTATCTTTGGAGTACCCTTAAATCTCTACTATACAAAATATTCTATGGCAACAGTTGAAATGATTATGCCGAAAATGGGAGAAAGTGTCATGGAAGGCACTATCCTCACTTGGCTTAAGCAAGTAGGTGATACGATCGAAGAAGATGAGTCGATCTTGGAAGTAGCTACAGACAAAGTAGATACTGAAATTCCTGCAACTAATGGTGGTGTGCTAAAACAGATTCTCGCAAATGAGGGTGATGTAGTGCAGGTCGGTAAGCCCGTTGCGATCATCGAAATAAATGATGAAGCTACAGAGGTCGCCGCGGACGACAGTCCCGCTCCATCTATCAAGTCAGCTGTAGATACTGCCACGTCTATTATGGAATCAGCAGTAGTGGCCCATAGTAGTGAAGCTATTATGGAGTCTATACCTGTCAACTCAGATTCAGGTAGATTCTACTCTCCTTTGGTAAGAAACATTGCCAAAGAAGAAAATATAGCCCTTAGCGAACTTGAAAATATATCTGGAACAGGAAAAGAGGGCCGAGTAACAAAGAGCGATATTCTAAGCTACCTAGATAAGAAAGGAGGCAGGCAAGCGACTGCTACTGAAACCACTGTACTTGCAGGGTCAAATGGTACGGTCGGCAACTCCCCCACTCCGATGCCTGTCACGATTAGCGGTGAAGACGAAATCATCGAAATGGATCGCATGCGTAAGATGATTGCGGGGCGAATGGTAGCATCTAAAGCCATATCAGCACATGTCACTTCTTTTGTGGAAGCCGATGTTACTGGTTTGGTGAAGTGGCGTAACAAGTGGAAAAATACTTTTAAAGAACGCGAAGGACAGAGCCTGACCTTTACTCCGATCATGATCGAAGCAGTTGTAAAGGCGATCAAAGATTACCCTATGATCAACATACAGGTGGATGGTGATCGCATTATCAAAAAAGCAGCTATCAATATAGGTATGGCTGTTGCATTACCTAGTGGCAACCTAATCGTCCCTGTCATTAAGAATGCTGACCAGTTGAGTCTCCTGGGTATAACCAAAGCGGTCAATGATCTGGCAAAACGAGCAAGGGACAATAAATTGAAACCAGACGAGCTGTCAGGTGGGACCTTTACGATTTCCAATGTTGGATCCTTTGGTAACGTAATGGGGACACCCATCATTATGCAACCGCAAGTTGGTATCATGGCACTCGGAGCGATACAGAAAAAACCAGCTGTCATCGAAACACCGGAAGGTGATTTTATTGGCATACGCCACAAAATGTTCTTGTCTCATAGCTATGACCATAGAGTTGTAGATGGAGCACTAGGCGGCATGCTAGTGCGACGAGTGGCTGATTATCTGGAGCGTTTTGATATGAATACAAGCATATAAAACTGAACATGGGACATAACCATGCCCACGATAGTGCAAAAAACTTAAAAGCAGCGTTCTTCTTGAACCTGCTTTTTGCATGTATAGAGCTGGCGGGTGGACTGTATACTAATAGTGTAGCGATTCTGTCAGATGCGTTGCATGATATTGGTGACAGTTTAGGCCTAGGTGTCGCTTGGTACTTTGATAAGATTGCCAAGAAAAAGAGAAACAAAACTTACTCTTTTGGGTACAAAAGATTCACGGTGATTGGTGCATTGATCAACACTGTGGTGCTGACCATTGGCTCAATATTTATCATTTCAGAAGCTATTCCAAGGCTGTTGAATCCAGTGATGCCAGATGCGCAAGGAATGATTATTTTGTCTATTGGAGGGCTTGCTGTCAATGGTTTTGCAGCTTTTCGCCTAAGCCACGGTCACTCAATGAATGAAAAAGTAGCCTACCTACATTTACTAGAAGATGTATTGGGATGGGCAGCAACCCTAGCTGTAGCTATTACACTGCATTTTCATGCAATCCCTATTTTGGACCCGTTGCTTTCAATAGTGATCTCTATTTTCATACTATACAACGTCTTCAAAAACATCAAAGCCAGCGTCACTATTCTTTTACAAAAAACGCCAGAAGGTGTAGAACCGTTAAAGGTGGAAAAAATGATTTTATCGTTCCCTGAAGTAACCGAGGTCCATGATTGTCATATTTGGACCATGGATGGTCAGTACAATGTGTTGTCTATTCATGTGGTGATCGCTCAATCATTACTGCCGGAAGAAATCATCAAACTAAAGGGTAGCATCAAACAAAAACTAGCTTCATTTCAGATCGACCACTCCACCTTAGAGTTCGAATGGGAAAATGAAGCCTGTGACCCTTGTTAGCTGAAGGATTTGCTAACTATCTAGCAGCAAATCTTCAAAAAATGCGTCAATAGCCCCATATACTTCATCCAACATCTCATCTGTTATCACATAAGGAGGAATGAGATAGATCACGTTACCAAGTGGTCTTAACAGTAGGTTCCGACCCATAAAGAAATCATAAATCCTCTCCTTGATCGAGCTAACATACCCGGAATCAGTGGCAGGCAAAGTGATACTCAAGATCGTTCCTAAAGTCTTTGCATGGTCGACTTGTGCGTGAAATCGAAATGTGGACAGATACTTCTGATGCTTTTCACTAATTCTATGGATATCCGCCTGTGTAGGTTCTGAGATCAAAAGATCCATACTAGCCACAGCGGAAGCACAAGCCATGGGATTAGCAGTATAGGAATGCCCATGAAAAAAGGCCTTTGATTTATCGGCATGATTAAACGCTTCTGCAATTCGTTCATTGACGGTTGTCACACCCATTGGTAAGAAACCACCAGTGATCCCTTTAGATAAACAAAAGATATCAGGCTGGGTATTTAGATAGTCACATGCAAACGTCTTACCCGTCCGTCCAAAACCAGTCATGACCTCATCTGCGATACAGATAATTTGATGAGCGTGCGCAGTCTCCATCAATTGTTCCAGTACATCTGGAGTATAAATTCGCATACCAGCCGCTCCTTGGACTAGCGGCTCAAAAATAAATGCTGCCACAGAATCGTCAGCAATGGTTCGCATTACTTCAATCGTATTCTTTCCGTCGCCTTCCGGAAAAGGCAGATATTCCACATCGAACAGGTAATCAACAAAAGGCACATTGAAGATACTATCACGATCCCCTACAGACATTGCGCCAAATGTATCTCCGTGATAAGCTCCTTCGATCGCAATGATCTTCTTTCTCTTTACCCCTTTATTATGCCAATATTGAATAGACAATTTGATCGCTACCTCTGTAGCAGTGCTTCCATCGTCAGAAAAGAAAATTTTTGATTGGTCCTTTGGTAAAAGGGCCATCAGGCGCTCAGAAAGTTCGATAGCTGGTATATGTGTAAATCCTGCAAAAATCACATGCTCTAATTGCACGGCCTGATCTGCAATCGCTTTAGCAATAATAGGATGAGCATGACCATGAATATTGACCCACCACGATGAAATAGCATCCATGATTTTACGTCCATCTGCTGTGTACAAATAACAGCCTAAGGCCTTTACTACTAGAATAGGATCATTTCCCGCCAAGGGTGAAAAAGGATGCCAAATATTCTTCTTATCAATCTCTCTTAGCTGGCTCTCTTCCATTTTTGCTTCAATTCTTTTGCGTACTTTCTAACCATTGATTGATTTACCTCTGCTTCCTGCGGCACATGTAGCAATATGGGCCATCTGCACTTCGCTTTTATTATCTGTTGACTTTCTTCGTTGACAGGTCCGTTAAAGATTACCCCTTCGACTGCCAAATTTCTATTTTCTAAATACTGTAATGAAAGGAGCGTATGATTGATACTTCCAAGGTATAGGTTTGCTACTAAAATAATTGGCATCTCGAGTCTAGCAGCGACATCTATGACATAATCCTCATCATTGATCGGTACCATTATTCCTCCCGCTCCTTCGACTACCAGATCATTCGTTGTTTTCGGCAGAGAAAAATCTGAAATCTGTATTGTAACGCCATCAATTTTCGCACTAGCATGTGGCGAAACAGGGGTATTGAGTAGGTGTCGCTCTTGGTGATACTTTGAAGAGGCGTTGGAAACAAGTGATTTAACTGTTTCAGTATCGCGCGGATTGCCAGACTGGATTGGTTTCCAGTAATCTGCTTTCAAAGCTTCAACAATTATCGCGCTTATCAGTGTTTTGCCACTGTCTGTACCTATAGCTGTGATGAAGTAATTCATAATTCCTTTTTACTGCAAATTTGAACTTGTGTGAACAAGAAGTGCTTCAACCATTTCAGTTATTTGCTGATCACTATTACTAGCATGAAGTGATATTCGGAGTCGTTCCTCTCCTTCTCTGACCGTTGGTGAAAGTATTGCTCTAATGTCAAAGCCTTCCTTCTGCATTCTGTCTGCCACTTGTTTTACCTTATCATTCCCTTTAATAAGTATAGGCTGAATGGCCGTGCGACTTACAGATGAGAGATACAACTGCCGGAATAAATTGATCTTTTGCGAAAGTGATTGCTGCAGGTGCGCTTGCTGACCTAGAAGATCAAAGGCAGCATCAATCGACACAATGCTATGCGCCGGCAGCGAAGTAGTATAAATGAATGGACGTCCGAAGTTGATCAAATACTTTTTCAATTGCTCTGAACCTACCACACAAGCACCATGTACTCCCATGGCTTTGCCGAAGGTATACACCCGGGCAAATACACCCTCCTGTAGATTCTCTTGCACCAGCCACCCCGCGCCATCCTTTCCATACGCGCCTGTGGAGTGCGCTTCATCTACTATCATATAAGCCCCAAAAGACTTACACAAAGTAATCATTTCAGATAATGGAGATACATCCCCATCCATTGAGAAAACTGTCTCTGTCACTACAAACACATCTCCTGCAGCTCGTTTCAGCTTTTGAGCTAAGTCATCTAAATTATTGTGAGCAAATGAAAAGCTCTGAGCTTTACTTAGCCATGCGCCTTCTTTGAGGCAAACGTGAGATCGCTGGTCGTACAGAATAGTATCTCCTTTCTGTGGCACAGCGGAAACAAGTGCTTGGTTAGCTGCATACCCACTGTTGAATAATAAGGCTCCTTCACCTTTGAAGATCCCAGCTAATTTATTTTCTAACTGCTCATAAATTGCAGTATTACCAGATATCAATCGAGAGCCAGTTCCTCCATTCCTGATAGTATCTAACGCATAGTATCTCGTCTGAATCAGCTTGTGAAGTTCATTGGAGGTCGATAGCCCTAGGTAATCGTTCGATGCAAAATCAACAAGACTATCTGTTCGTCTTAGAGAACGGAGATTACCAGACTTGCTTCTTTGCGTCAATGCTTCTACTAATTTTGCAGGGCCTGCATATGAGCTGGAACTGTCTTCTCGCACACTTTTCTCCATTTTTGAGGCTGTTTGACGCTAAGTTAATAGCCACCCTCTTATCTTTGAAAGATATGATCAAATACTGCTTGCTCTGTTTTGCATTGACTTGCTCTTTGCTTTCTAAAGCGGCAAATTCTGGAGACTCGTTGTTATACAATCACCAGGTTTCTGTTCTCGTAGACAATGACGTTTTCACATCAATCTACCGTGATCAATACTATTCAAGTGGACTCTTCGGTACGTACAGATGGATCAAATCTCTAGAATTAGAAAAAAAGAAGTACCGGTCGATCACACTGGTACAGCGCATGTTTACCCCAATGCTTTTGTCATGGTCAGAACAAGAAGAATTTGATCGCCCTTATGCAGGGCACATTTCTTTGATCGGTTCTGATGAGCATTTTCATGAAAAATACGTACTCATCAACCGTGTCGAATTCGGCTGGATGGGCCCTGGATCATTGACAGGCACGATTCAAGAAAACTGGCACGAATCCCTTGGGCTGCAGCCACCAAAAGGTTGGGACTTTGAAATCCGGAATAGTCCCATCATTAATTATTACGGTTCGTTTGTGAAACCCCTCTTTCATCTGGGCGGTCTTGATTTACTAAGTGAATCAAGCCTTGCATTTGGTACGGCTTTCAACAATGTCAAGCAAAGTCTAATGATACGCGCTGGTAAATTAAAACCAGTCAATAGCAGCGTTCAGTATAGTGGACAATTAGGTAATAAAAAGCCCCCCTTGAAATCTGAGATTGCAGAGGAAATTATTTTCTTCTATGCGCCAAGTGTGGAGTACAATATCTACAACACCACAATCGAAGGTAACTTACTTGGACCCACAGCTCCCCACACAGAGCAGGCCGAAGATTGGATCATACAGCATCGGTTTGGGGTGGCGTTTAGCTGGTCAGGCTTTGACTTCATGATCAACTACTACAGACGGACAAAAGAAACCACAGAATCTGTTCCTCATCGCTATGCAGGTATTCAACTCAATCAAAGATTCTAGGAGATGAAAAAAGTCTTGACCCTTTTCATAGCACTCATATGCTTCAGCTCATTGCTGCGGGGTCAAAGCTACCCTTACGGCATCAACCCTTCTTCACTGACTTGGAAACAAATAGACACAGACAAAGTACGAGTGATTTACCCTGATGGGCTGGAATACAAAGCTCAATACATAACCAATATAATTCATCAGCTCTATGACTCCGGATACTATTCGCTAAGCGAAAAGCAAAAAAAGGTAGATATAATCTTACAAAATCAAAGCACCGTAAGCAATGGGTTTGTAGCTGTGGGACCTTTCCGGTCTGAGTTCTACATGACTCCACCACAATTCAATTTCTTGGGTAATGTTGATTGGGCTACCGGTTTAGCAATCCACGAGTATCGGCACATCGAGCAGTTCCTGGCAGCTAAAAAAGGCATTACTGGCTTAGCAGGATTGCTTTTTGGCCAGAATGGGTGGGGTGCCACCGCTGGTCTTGCTTTGCCGAGATGGTTCTTTGAAGGCGATGCGGTCTTTTACGAAACGGCATTGACCTCTGGAGGAAGAGGCCGCATGCCTGACTTCACCAACGAATACCGAGCATTGCTCCTCAGTCGCGAAAAGATTCCGGGTTATGAAAAAGCTTCCTCGAGATCACTTAAAGAATTTATACCCAATCATTATACGTTGGGTTACTATCTCACAACTTCTATCAGAAGAAAATATGGAGCTGATACATTAAGTCAGATTGTAGATCGTGCGGTTCGGTACAAGTCTATCATCTATCCTTTTAGTCTGGGCATGAAAAACTTAACAGGTCTAAGAACTCCTCAGCTATATCGCAAAACAATGAATGAGCTGAAGACCAACTGGACAAAAGAAGACATTACAACAACCTCAATTACTACAAAAATCAATCGTGCTAGAAAAAAGACATTTACGCACTATAGAAATCCAACTTGGGTGGCTCCAAATAGGCTAGTTGCTATTAAGTCAGGCTATCGAGATATATCTACTATTGTTGAATTAAATCTATCGGACAGTACGGAGGTCGCGCTTGTACAGACAGGACTCTTTTCACCGGATGGAGCAACTCTATCCGTTAACCAAAAGAGCCTCATTTGGTCAGAACGTTCTTTTGATCCTCGGTGGGAACTAAAGAACTATTCTAATATTATCAACTACGATTTCCAGAATGATAATTATCGTGTAGTCACCAAAGGCAGTAGGTTATTTGCGCCGAGCTTCTCCAAAGATGGGCAACAGATTGCGACTATCCTTATCGATGAACAGATGCGCGAGCATCTTCAGGTCCTAATGGCATCTGATCAATCTCTCATTGACGAGCTCCTTCTACCTGCAAATACACGAGCAACTTTTCCTAGCTGGAGTGAAGAAGGACTGATCTACTTTGTCTTCCAAAAAGACAACAAAAATGCTCTTGCCACTTATGATCCTACAGAAAAGCAAATGAATATTATTTCACCATTATGGAAGCCACTGATCAGCTACCCGGAGATAAGAGGTACCCAGGTCTATTTCACAGGCACTTTTGGCGAAGTAGGTGATATCTATCGATGGGACATATCAAAACAGAAACTGTATCAAGTCACTCAATCACAATTTGGAGCAAAGCAAAGCAAACTTTCTCCAGACGGTCGGCAAGTGGTCTACTCCGCATATACCCAAGATGGATATGACATATTGCTTGAACCAATTCAAATGGATTCAGATCAGCTCATATCCATAGCTGACGAGCCAGAGGCATCATACTTTATCCCAGCCCTAGCGCATGAGGTCACAGTCCCGCAGAGCTCCACAGAATTTAAAACAGAGGAACTATCACCTAAAGGATTATTCAAACTCCACAGTTGGTCACCTACCATCCTCCCTCCCAATGTAGGATTGCAAATAGAAGCCGATAACATCATGTCCAATTACACATTCAACGGACAGTTACGATATAACCTCAATGAAAACACAAGCAGTTTTGGCGTCGGAATAGATTATGCAAAGTACTACCCTGTATTATCCCTGCTGACAAGCAGAACCAATCGTCGACGATATGTACCCGTCTATTCTGAAAATCAAAGCGAAGGGAATATCCAAGTATCAATTGCAAATGAATCAACTGAATGGGAAGAGACAAGCCAGCAACTAGGTGTAACACTACCTTGGAATCTTACCTGGAAAAACAACTTCGCAAAGCTTTGGATTACAAACAGCTACACACGCCATTGGGTAAACTATAATGCTCCTCTTTCAATAAATCCGACGAATGAAGCTTTTGGTAGCTATGCCTTTGAGTTATCTGGATACATATTGAAGCGAAGAGCGTTGCAGCACCTCTACTCTCGCTGGGGAATTACGGCTGACATTACCTATCAGAGGACATTGAGGACCACAGCCAATAAAGCTTTTAGTTTTCAGCAGTTGTACCGATTCTATATGCCTGGTTTGGGTAAAACCCACCATCTATGGTTTAGCCTGAGTACCAGGCACGAAGATTTCCTTTCTACCTATAAGTTTAGAGACAATTTCTTCTATGCCCGAGGGTATGGCGCACTGGCATCAGACAACGTGATCAATCTCACAGCCAACTATGCTCTACCCTTGCTTTACCCTGACTTACCCATTGGCCCTTTTGCCTTTATACAGCGTATAAAGATCAATCTATTCCTCGATCATATGACTACCTCCACAGGCAGCATCAGATATGTTGAGTTCCAAACTTCCTCAACGATCGATCCTTCAATTAGCAATCAGTCTTTTAATAATGTGCAAGGGCCTTATACTTCAACCGGCTTCGAGCTCACATTTGATACTCGGGTTGTTAGAAGTTTGGATGCTGATATTGGTTTCAGAGTCAATTATCTGCTCAATGCCCCTGCAGCGCTTCAAAAGATAAACTTTGACTTTTTACTACTGTCCATCAATATCTAAATCTCCGATTGAACGAACTGTATTTTTTTAAGATTGAATCTCATGGATTCTGAATGATCTTCAAAGATTTATCATGAATTTTTCAATAATCGCAATTATTAGCAGACGATTGGGCATTTCATCAAAATAACAGCCGATCACCTCTTGAATCATGATAAATACCAAATTATCTTTGACTCTTGTAATCATAAATAAACCCTTATTACTTAAGATCAAAATGAAGAAAGTTCTAGCAATCGCCTTCCTTGTCTTTATAGGATGCACCATCAATGAAGCATCAGCTCAAGACAAATTTACTTTCAGATACACAATGCAGGAGCTAAATAAGATCCAAATGCAATCCAACTTAAAATCTCACTGGATGGGAGACGAAATAGCCAAAAAATTCACTTTACTCAAAGAGAGTTTTACGTCAATTGAGATGAATGCAGTAGCACAGACTGAAAGCACAGTGGTCGAGAAGCCTTCTATTTATTACTCCTGTAAGAAAGTCAGTAAATACTTAAAGAAATCAGTGAAAAAAGGCCTCATATCTGAGGATGAAGCCTTCGATCAACTTGCTAATGTGCTAAATATAGCCTTAAACATCAGGTACCAAGAAACCGCTCAAATAGAAGAGATTCTCTGGGATATTAATAAAAATCCTAGCCAGGTAATCGCATTCTATAAGGAAAAAATTGAGCTAGAAATGTAATAGTAGAGGATATAATGTTCACAAAAAAGGGGATCGTATGATCCCCTTTTTTATTTTCCTTACCTTTTTTTTAAGCTTCTACGGCCGCCTCCTTGAAAGAAGCCCGTGGTTTGAGGTTTAGCGTTTGAAACATTTGCTTATCTTGATCAACTTCCGGATTCGGAGTCGTTAGCAACTCATCACCAGAGAA
>JBLHTU010000055.1:0-18581 GCA_047627515.1 Cyclobacteriaceae bacterium
TGTATATTTTATTTGGTAGATCAAGAGACTTGAAGATCTCAGACCGGTTGATTATTCGATAATAAATGGTTCCGGACTAAGACAAAGGATGAAAATTATGATCGCCAACCAACCGATTATTTGCCTTGAACTATCTAATGGACGATTGTCAGAAACTTTTGGATGATATATTCCGATAAACCTGCCAAGTACAAAAGCAAAAATTAAATACCCCGAGTATCCTTGCCACCCAAAGAGTTCGGAGAGTCCGAATTGAACTATGAAAATGGCTCCCGCTGCTACAAATCGATCTCTAGGTACTGGAAACATAGAACTCAGGCATACAAACAGAAAATACAAGTATAGACCGACTGTTAAGACAAAAGTCAGGGTACTCTCCCATTCTAGGTCTCCTAATAAATCAGCACTGACAATCCCTAGGCCTGCATAAAACAGAAAGGACAAGTAGAATACCTTATTAATTATTCGTGATGTTTTCTCACCAAAAAGGCTAAACAACACATGACCTCCATCGAGCTGCCCAATAGGCAGTAAGTTGAGAGCTGTGAAAAACAATGCGAGATACCCTGCCAATAAGAATGGATAATGAATCATCTCATTGGGATGTGGTAAACGAGATACATCGTCCACATAGTAATTTGCGAACCACCAGAAAATTAAGTTATCACCAAACGTAAAAGACAGACTATTGGCGTCATTGTATACGTGCTCTGCATAATCTTCCCCGTATTGTTCATACTCAGGGTGCACTTCGAAGATGTAAGACGGCTCTGGTAAGAAGGTGAAACCATACCAAATAACGCCTAATGCTACAATGAAACCTGCAACTGGACCTGATACTCCTACATCGAAATACTCTTTTCTACTATGAATCAGTGACTTGATCTGAATAAAAGCACCCATCGTACCAAACGAAGGCATCAACAAAAAACCAAGCCACGCTGGGATGTAATACGGGAGAGTCACCTTTATTTGATGATATCTAGCCGTAAAATAATGACCAAACTCGTGTACGGTCAGGATCAGAAGAAAAGGCCCTGAAAACTGAAAACCTGACATAAAATCATTCCAGGTCATAGTTTGATCTCCGTAAAATAGAAAACGTCCAAACATCCATTCTGCACCTGCAATCGTAGTCGTCACGATGGTAGCGGCAAATAGGCCAATTTGAATGATTCTTTGTTTTTCTTTCTTATTCATACTAGAAAAAAGAAGTGAGTTTGTCAGGATGCGTTACATGTATTCCGGAAATTCCTACAGCCTCTGCAGAATGAATATTCTCGATCTTGTCATCAAAAAATACAACCTTAGATGGATTCAAGTTGTGCTTATCTAAAATGAATGAATAGGCAGCTAATTCAGGCTTCCTGAGGCCGATTTGATGAGAGTAATATGGAAAATGTACCATATCTGACATCGCCTTATCTGGTAACACTGTCCGAACCATTTCATCAAACCGATCTTGATGCATTTGGTTCGTATTACTCAGAATATACGTCTTATGAGTCCGTGATAACATTGTCAAAAGGTCTAATTTATTGGTTGGAATTGCAACCAGCATGCTGTTCCATATTGAACGGAAAACAGCGTCAGGTACACTTGAACCAAAAAGAGCGTTTACTGAGGCAATAAAGTCACTATCGCTCATTTCGCCTGTCTCATACAAATACAACTCAGGCATCCCTACAATCAGCTTCTGTAGATCTTCCTTGGGTTTTTGATAATACTGGGAAAAACCATCGATCACTCGGTCCGCAGATAAATCCACTATCACTTGACCCAAATCAAAAATCAGGTGATCAAATTTTTTAAGCAAATCCATCAAACCTAACTAAGATGCTTTTTAAGCAGTTCAATCAACGTCTGATTGTCCCACGGTTTTTGTATAATCTGTAAAATCTTGGCTCGCTCAAAGATATCAGCAGCAGGCTCCTTATTGATCATCCCTGACAGTAAGAAGTTTTTACTCTGTGGATATTTCAGAGCAATTTGAACTAGGAACTCATCTCCTTTTAAGCCAGGCATGAGCCAATCAGATAAGACTAGTAAAGTAGTCATCTCTCGCTCTTCCAATTGATCCAACAACTCAAACGCATCGTCAGCTTTCTGAGCGAATAACAAGTGATAATCTAAAAAATCTCTACGCAGAATAGCCTTCAATGTTTGAAGTATATAATACTCGTCATCGACGAAAAGAATAACCCCTTTCTTACTAAACATTCTGTCCAATTGATTTGTCCAATTTACGTGGTAAAACTACTGTAAATCTTGCGCCTAGTTCAGTGTTCTCCCAGGTAATAGAACCATTGTGATTTTTAACTATCTGTTTACTTATGTCTAATCCAAGTCCGCTACCCTCTCCCTCTGCTTTTGTTGTAAAAAAGGGCTCAAAAATATCCTGATTCTCAGGAAGCACTACCCCACCTCCAGTATCTTCAATCGATACAGAAACTGTATCGCTCAAGCCTTTCATCTCAACAGATAATGAACCTTCATATTCCATAGCGTGTACGGAGTTTGTAATCAAGTTGGTCCATACCTGATCAAGTTCATCCTGAATACCTTCAATGAATAAGTCTCCCTCAAAGGCCTGTTTGAGGGTAATATTTCTAAGGTCTCCTTTATGCAATTGAAGCATCAACCCAAAAGATTTTTGCAAATTGATAGGCTTAACTTCTTTCCATCCTCGTTTGAAACTGTAGGTTTTAAAGCCACTCAATATCTTCATTGCTTTATCAGTAGCTGTCATCGCAGTATAGGTAGAGAATACCCTACTATTGATTGAAGTAGCAAGGTCGAGTAGTTCCACATTGCGTTTATGGCTATAGACAGTTACATATCGATGTAGATCTTCTTCGATGCCCATTTCGGTGAAATAGTCTACAACAGAATCCTTATTTTCAATCGCTACATCATTAAAGTATTTCTCGATATGACTCCTTCTTTCCCGGGTTTGCTTGGGGTCAAGCATCGTATTGGCACTCTTTATTGATTCTTTAATAATTGACAGTATATCAATTATTTGTTCTGGAGTCACATCATTTGCAAGCTCCTGCAATCGCTGGAGTTCTTGTCTCTGAAGACTCTCTATTAACTCTAGATTCCCTTTGATTGCACTTACAGGTGTATTCAGCTCATGAGCAATACCAGCACTTATTCGGCCAAGAAGTGCCATTTTTTCTGATTGTATGATCACCTTCTGCGCCTTAGCAAGCTGTTGATTCTTAGCGGCTAGCTCTATGTTTTTTCCGATCATCTCGTCCTGAGATCGATTTTTATCTTTCACTAGCTTTCGATAGACTAACAAAAAACCCAGCAGATACAAAGAGATTATCACCACAATAAATATCCACACCTTCTGTAGTTTGTTATTCTGCTTCTCAGCTATTAATTGTCGCTGTAACATGCTTACTTTTAATTCCTCTAGCTCTTGGTCGGTGGTCATCTCCAATTTGGCAATTCTTAGTAATTGCTCACTACCGCGAATACTATCCTCCAAATATTCTTTTTTCAGCAAGACATCTACCGCTTCTTTGTAGGCATCTTTCTCTGACAGGAAAATAAATTTCTGCTCATAAACGGAAACCAATTCTCTCCCCATGTATCCTGACTTAGCAGCGATTTCAGCCTTATCCAGATACATCTCAGCCACAGTCCACTCACCTTTTTCTTGAGCAATCATAGCCAACCCTAGGTAATTACCTGATAAGTTTAGTCTACGTCCATTAGTCTCATAAATTTTCAAAGATTCCTTATACCGCTTCTCAGCTAAAGGAGAATCGCCTTCCAAAAAGGCGATGATGGCCATTAAGCTCAGATTGGAGGCGTGATAGACTTCCAAATCCTTTGTGTTGAGGTAATGTGAAGAAGATTCAAGGTATTGCCTTGCCTTCCTAAAATCGTTCTGTCGAAACGAGATGAAAGCTAGGTTTGTGAGTGATCTTCCTAAAAAGCCAGGGAATTTCCGGTCATCTACAAAGAAAAAATCAACAGCTTCTGTAAAGAGACGTTTTGCATCCTCTAACTCGTCAATGAAAAGCGTTGTAACGCCAATATAATAGCGAGTCTTGAACTCGAGCAGAGGTCTATTTTGATCAATGCTTGACTCTAAGACAGCATTATGGACTCTGAACGCAGAATCGTACATACCCATTCTAGTCAGAATAAAGCCTTTTTGGTTGAGGGCATCAAAATATAAGTCTGCCACATTTTCTGTAGCAGCAAATTCGATTACGCTGTCAACCGACTGGATTGCTAATGCAAACTCACCAGCGAATAAGTAGTCCTCGCTCACAGATAATAAAGAGTCTGTAGCTGATGCGGACGATACTATTAGGACATTAGATAAAAGTAGAAGTAAAAACTTGATGAGGGCCATTAGACGGTTATAATGTAAATTAATACCATCCAATTAACGATAAGAGATTCAAATGATAAAATTTTGAAAGTAAACGCATCACTATTCTGAACTCACATCGATTTGTGATCCTCGTACACGAACAAACATGTGCTACAATGAAAAAGCCCCACTAATTATATTAGTGGGGCTTCAATGTGGGCCCACCTGGGCTCGAACCAGGGACCCCTTGATTATGAGTCAAGTGCTCTAACCAGCTGAGCTATAGGCCCTTACTTGCAAATTTGGACTTGATCGATCGTTTATTGAAAAATATTTCTAAACAACCTGTCATTCTAAACAACCCGAATACCCTGTTTTACAAGGTTTACAATTGAGTAATCATTTTGCGAGCGCAATTTTAACGGATAAGATCATTTTCACAAAGCAATATCTAGTATAGTTTTTACCAGATATACCAGATATAGTCTCTTCATCAAGATCCTCTAAACAATTTACTCTATCAACTTGTATAGCACCCGTTAATCAAGCTAACCACATGAAAAACCTATTTCTCTGCTCTATCTCCTTTTGCATTGTATTTACAGCCCTGGCGCAAAGGCCAGTCAGTTCTTACTCATCACAGGCAAAAAGTAGCATCAAAGGAAAAATCACAGGTGCTCTTTTTGATGAAAATGACAACAGCGCGCTAGAGTTCGCCACGGTCGCTGTGAAGGACAAAGCATCCGGGAAAGTCGTTAATGGCGGCTTGACAGAATCAGATGGCGCATTCAAACTATCAGACTTAAATGTTGGAACCTACGATGTTGAATTTTCATTTGTGGGCTATACCCCCATCACACTCGAAGTAGAATTAACTCTCAAAAAGCCTGATGTTGATCTAGGCAAAATTGCCATTGTGCCTGATTTAACAGCCTTATCAGAGGTAGTTGTAGAAGGTCAAAGAGAAGTATTTGAAAATAAGATCGACAGGCTTGTCTACAACGCGGAACAAGATATCGGCAATACGGGGGGTGACGCTACGGATGTATTACGTCGAACGCCTCTTCTCAGTGTAGATCTTGAAGGAAATGTATCCCTGAGAGGCTCTAGTAATATTCAGATCTTAGTGAATGGCAAACCATCAACCATGTTCGCCAGCAACCCAGGAGATGCCTTGGCGATGATTGCTTCCGATAATATCAAAAGTGTAGAGGTGATTACTTCACCATCAGCAAAGTATGATGGTGAAGGAACCGCTGGTATTATTAATATCATAACTAAGAAGGCGGGTCCTGAAGGATTCAACGGTAACATTAATCTTTCAGCGGGTAACTTATCTAATCGTGGTGTAGCTGGATTAGCCACAGGCAAAGGAAGATTCGGTTTCAATGCAAATGCTAGTGGTAACTGGAGTGTTCCTCGGGATGGCACTTCTATGCTTTACAGAGAAGACAATATTGGAGAAGAACAACGCGTGTTAGAAGAGAACGGCATTCAAGAAACGCAAAGGCTTGGTTTTTTCCTATCTGCTGGCGCATTTTATGATATCAACGCCTACAATTCATTTACCTCCTCATTTCGCCTAAGAGGATTTTCTTCCGATCGTATTGGTACTTTCGCTACTTCCTATGAGGACACGTCGATAGGTCTGAATCAAGATTACGAACGGTTTACAGACAACCAGACACTATTTAGTGGTTATGAGTGGAGCTTAGACTATATCCACAAATTCGCAGAACAAGAAGGCCGAGAATTGTCATTTTCCTACAAGATTGATGGCAATGTGCAAGACCAGCGATCGGTGATTAGACAGACAGACCTCTCGGTGGTATTAGATCCAACCTTGTTTCGGGATGAGCTCAATCAGAATGACGGAAATAATCAAGAAACTACTTATCAAGTAGACTACGTTCACCCCTTCAGTGCAAAAATCAAGTTGGAAATGGGAGCAAAAGCGATTGTGCGTAATGTGGATAGTGATTTTGAGTTTGATACTTTAAATCAAGCCTCAAGTAATTACCAAGCTGTTGACGGTCGAACTGATGTTTTCTTCTATGACCAGGATGTGTATTCTGCGTATATATCTTCTCAATTTTCACTTCCAGGTGATATTGGGATAATTGCTGGTTTGAGGTATGAAGGAACTGAGCTGGCTGGTCGATTTGTAAATGTTGAGAATGCATTTAGCAATGACTACGAAAATCTGTTACCAAGCTTCACTATTAGCAAAACCTTCAATAAAACAAAGACCTTTAAAATGAGCTACTCCAAGCGGATTCAGCGTCCTGGTTTAAGGCAGATAAACCCTTTCGTGATAGTCGACAACAACCGACTGATCAGTTACGGAAATCCAGAATTGGAGCCAGAGTTAAATGATCAGTACGAGATCAGCTTCAACACCTTTAAAAAAGAAAGTGTAATCAACCTATCTGTGTTCTACAGAGTAACGACGGACCTAATCGAAAGTATCAGACTTGATAATCAGACGGAAGTAACTGAGACCTCTTTTTTCAATGTTGGGACCAACAACAGCTTAGGCGTCAATGTCTTTGCTTCTACCAAACTATTCAAAATATGGACGATGAGAGCTGGCGTCGATGCATTCACCTACGATGCGACAGGACAAGTCAATGGAGAACAATTAAGTAACAGTGCAATCCTGTTTAATGCAAATGGAAGTGGTACCATTCAACTCAAGAAAGACTGGACGATTGAAGGCTTTGGTTTCTTCCGAGCACGGAGACAAACATTGCAGGGTTACAATCCCTCCTTCTCAATATGGAGCTTGACTTTGCAAAAAGAAATTTGGGATAAAAAAGGGAAAATAGGTATCAGAGTGGTTGAGCCTTTGAAAGCCGATAAATCGTTTGGCAGTGAGCTGTCTGGCGAAAACTTCTATCAGATCAGTGATTTCACAATACCATTCCGGTCATACGGTCTAACTTTTAGCTACAAATTTGGAAAACAAGACTTCCGTCAAAGACAACGAAGAAGTAAAATCAACAACAATGATCAAGAAGGTGTTTCAGAGCCAAACTTCTAAAGAACCTCCAATTTTTCAGTGGTGCCCATAAGAATTATGAATATGATAATTTATTTGGGTCATTTATGGTAATTATTGCACTGAATACAAACAACCACTGTAAATATTCTAAGAATTATAATAATATAGTACGTATCGCTTAATTCACAGAATATTCCTCCATTTATACCGCTTGTTCCGGTATTTTAGTACGTTGAAATGTGATTTTATGCGTGAGAAAAAGCAAGAAGGTTTATACAATAAAGAGTTTGAAAAAGACGCCTGTGGTGTTGGTAGTGTCATTAACATCAATGGAAGAAAAACTCACAAAACGCTAAAAGACGCCCTTACCATGTTAAAAAACATGGAGCATAGAGGTGCAACAGGTTCTGATCCTGAAACTGGAGACGGTGCTGGTGTCATGCTTCAGATCTCACACGGTTTTTTCAAAACGGAGTTAAGGGAGTTTGGTATCAATCTTCCAGATGAAGGTACTTACGGAGTCGGCATGATCTTCTTTCCCCAGCACCATGAAACACGTGCCCATTGCAGGAAAATCTTAAATCTAGTTCTTAAGAAGCTTGATTTTCTTTTGATTGGATATCGCCATGTACCCACAGATCCAACGGTACCTGGCCATGAATCTAAATCAGTAGAACCGCATATTGAGCAAGTTTTCATCCAGCATAAGAATCCGGAAATTGAAGGTGAAGATTTAGAAAGAAAGCTGTTTGTCCTTAGGCATTACATCACGCACAGCATCAATAGAGGGGTCAATGGCGTAAATAATGACTTTTATTTTACAAGTCTATCATGTCGAACGATCATCTATAAAGGACAGTTACGAACTGATCAAGTAGAAACCTACTATCATGATCTACGTAACCCGGAGGTAAAGACCGCCTTTGCAATTATCCACTCACGGTTTAGCACCAATACCTTTCCAAACTGGAGACTTGCACAACCATTTAGATACATCGCCCACAATGGAGAAATCAATACCATTAGAGGTAATGTGATCAAAATGCGTTCAAAAGAAGCTCTGATGGAGTCTGACCACTTCACAGATGAAGAACTAAAGTGGCTCACTCCCGTCACAGATCCTGGTAATTCTGACTCATCTAACCTAGACGCATTAGTAGAATTACTAACGCTTAGCGGAAGAACCTTGCCGCATGTGATGATGATGCTTGTCCCTGAAGCATGGCAAGACAATGCATCGATGGACCCACAAAGAAAGGCTTTCTATAAATTTCATGCGGCGCTGATGGAACCGTGGGATGGGCCTGCTGCTTTATTTTTTACAAATGCCCGTCAAATTGGAGCTACACTTGACAGAAATGGCCTCAGACCTGTCAGGTATTGCATCACTAAAGACCATCGAATGATCATGGCCTCAGAGGCCGGTGCCCTCCAGGTGGCAGAGGATCTCATTGTTAGCAAAGGACGATTACAGCCTGGCAAAATGATCATGGTAGATTTTGATCAGAATAGAGTCCTGCACGATCAAGAGATCAAAGAATCGGTCTACAAAGACAAACCTTACTACGAATGGATTAAATCCAAACGAGTGAAGCTCAAAACAATGCCTATTCCTGAGTTGAAGGTGAAGCAGATTGTAAAAGACAGATTGATTACCCGTCAAATATCAAATGGCATTACGGCGGAAGATGTAAAGATAACGATCCTTCCTTTTGCCCGAAGTGGACAAGAGCCGCTCGGCTCTATGGGAGCTGATGTCCCCTTAGCTGTCTTATCAGCCCAAAGTCAGCACGTTTCTAACTATTTCAAACAATATTTTGCTCAGGTAAGCAACCCTCCTATTGACCCTATCAGAGAGCGTCTAGTGATGTCACTTTTTACGCGAATAGGTGTATCTCAGAACCTACTATCTGAATCAGCAGAGCATACGAGACAAGTGCATATTTCTACACCGGTCCTTTCTAGGGAGGACTTTTACAGGATTAAAGCGCTGAGCGGCGAAGGTTTATCACATGGCATGCTTGATGCGACGTTCAATTCATCCGCTGGTGAAACGTTAAAAGACCGATTAGTCGACCTTTGTAGTGTAGCTGAAGAAGCAATCCGTTCAGGCAAGACGATTCTAATAATTAGTAACAGAAAAGAGACTGATCAGCGAGCACCTATCCCAAGTTTACTATCCATAGGAGCCGTCCATCATCACTTGGTGGCTAAAAAACTGAGGACCAAAGCTGGGTTAGTATTGGAAGCAAGTGATGCATGGGAAACCCACCACTTTGCAACGATGATTGGCTATGGTGCTAGTGCTATCTACCCATACCTTACATACGATGTAATCCTCAATGCATACAATGCAGGGGAACTAGATCAACAAATCGACCTGCAGAAATACTATGAAAACTTTAAGTCCGGTGTAGGCAAAGGACTACTGAAAATCTTATCTAAGATGGGGATCAGTACGATGCAGTCGTATCAATCTTCTCAAATATTTGAGTGTATTGGTTTAGGCAATGAAGTTATCTCGACATGCTTTAAGGGCACGATTAGCAGATTGGATGGTCTGGACTTCCAAGCACTAGAAAAAGAGGCCCTAGTAAAGCATAGCACAGCTTACAAAAATGAGACCCAAGGTATGCTTGCTGCAGGAGGTATTTTTCAATGGAAGCAAAATGGAGAAAAACACTTACTAAATCCTCGAAGCATTCATCTGCTTCAAAAAGCAACGAAACTCAATGATTATAAGCTTTTCAAAGAGTATACATCAAGTATCAGAGCTCATCCAGATGAGCTGATCAATCTACGGGATATGTTTGCTTTTAAGCAACGGCAAAAAATAGATATAAACGAAGTAGAACCTGTCGAATCGGTTCTCAAAAGATTTGCCACTGGGGCCATGTCATTTGGCTCTATTTCACACGAAGCCCATTCAACACTTGCCATAGCCATGAATAGAATCGGGGCTAAAAGTAACAGTGGCGAAGGTGGTGAAGACCCAATTCGCTTTATCAAAAAGCCAAATGGTGATTGGGAACGCTCTGCCATCAAGCAAGTGGCTTCCGGAAGGTTTGGTGTCACAATCGAATACCTCAACAATGCCGACGAACTCCAAATCAAAGTTGCACAAGGTGCGAAGCCAGGAGAAGGCGGGCAATTACCCGGACATAAAGTAGACGATTGGATTGCGCGGGTAAGGCACTCTACACCTGGCGTAGGATTGATTTCACCACCCCCTCACCACGATATTTACTCAATCGAAGATCTAAAACAATTAATCTTTGACCTTAAAAATGCAAACCCTGATGCAAGGATCAATGTGAAATTGGTCTCTGAAGCCGGTGTAGGCACAATCGCTGCAGGAGTGGCAAAAGCAAAAGCAGATGTGATATTAATTTCTGGTGCAGATGGCGGTACGGGAGCCAGCCCGCTGAGTTCTATCCGGCATGCTGGCCTTCCTTGGGAAATGGGATTAGCGGAAGCTCATCAAACGCTGATCAAGAACAACCTACGGAGTCGTGTTACACTGCAGACGGATGGTAAGATAATGACAGGTAGGGATTTAGCAATTGCGACATTACTAGGTGCAGAAGAGTACGGAATTAGTACCGCAGCCTTGATTGTAGAAGGCTGTATCATGATGCGTAAATGTCATCTAAACACTTGCCCTGTCGGAATTGCGACGCAAAAAGAAGAATTGAGAGCCCTATTTACAGGTGATCCGCAGCATGTCGTAAACTTCTTTACCATGCTCGTAATGGAATTCAGAGAAATCATGGCGGACCTTGGTTTCAAAACCGTGAAGGAGATGGTTGGGCAAGCACATGTATTGAAAGCCCGACTAAATATTAATCACTGGAAAGCTCGGCAACTTGATATCTCATCCGTTCTGCATTTCTCGGAGACGGCACCACACATAGGGAAATTCAAGCAAATAGAGCAAAACCATCACCTAGAAAAAGTACTTGATACACGAATCATAAGAGACATAAAGAAACCGTACCCTGCTAAAGGTTTATCCTATCAAATCAAGAATACTGACCGTAGTACAGGCGCTTTGACCAGTTCATTTCTAACCAAACATCAAAAGCACTTTGGGCAACCGATTAATGTTAGTTTCAATGGATCTGCAGGACAGAGTTTCGGTGCCTTTTTATGTGCTGATCTACATTTTGACTTGAGTGGCGAAGCGAATGATTACGTTGGAAAAGGCCTCTCTGGAGGTACGATCATTGTTCGTCCGTCTGGCAAATCAAAGCTTGTCCCCGATGAAAATATTATCATTGGCAATGTGACCCTCTATGGCGCCACCAGTGGCTCATTGTATACTAATGGACAAGCAGGTGAAAGATTCGCCGTCAGAAATAGTGGTGCTGAATCAGTCGTTGAGGGAATCGGAGATCATGGTTGTGAATATATGACCGGAGGGCTAGTAATTAATCTAGGGGGAATAGGAGCGAATTTCGGAGCAGGAATGAGCGGGGGTATTGCCTATCTCTACAATCCTCAAGATCAGGTGCAAAATAATTGCAACTTAGAAATGATTAGTCTGGATCCACTAGACACAGACGATGAAACAAGATTATTTGAGAAAATAACAGCTCATCACGATTACACACATAGTCCATTGGCTCAGAAAATCATCACAAACTGGGCAAAGGAAAAATCAAGATTTATCAAAGTAATGCCGAATGATCTTAAGAGAGTCTTAGCGGCATCCAATAAAACTAAAAATGTAGCCTAATGGGGAAAATTGATGGATTCATGAAAGTAGACAGACATCTTCCTTCTAGCGAAGAACCTGCTACAAGAATAGAGAACTACAAAGAAATATTTAAGCCTCATGATGAGAAGCTGACGAAAGAACAGGCCTCAAGATGCATGGACTGCGGTGTCCCATTTTGCCACAATGGCTGTCCCCTTGGTAATTTTATTCCGGATTTCAATGAGGCAGTATATAACAACCAATGGGATAAAGCTGTCGAATTACTACTGGCAACAAATAACTTTCCTGAATTTACAGGTAGAATCTGCCCTGCCCCTTGTGAAGGATCTTGCGTACTAGGGATCAATAAACCTCCCGTTGCGATTGAGCATATTGAAAAATCAATCATCGAAAAAGCGTACGACATGGGCTTAATCAAGCCTAATAAATCCATCCATAGAAATGGAATGACTGTAGGCATTGTAGGTTCCGGTCCTGCAGGTTTGGCTGCCGCTGATCAGCTAAATAAAGTAGGTTATTTGGTGATTGTCTATGAACGCGAACAAGAAATCGGAGGACTGTTAAGGTTTGGTATTCCAGACTTTAAACTTGAAAAGGAAGTAGTCAGTCGTCGTGTTAATCTACTGGCTGAAGAGGGTATTGAATTCAAAACAGCTACTGAAATTGGAAAAGACATCTCTTTTAGTGCATTGAGGTCCAAGCATGATGCTATCCTATTAGCTACTGGTTCGACAGTGCCCCGCAACCTATCGATCCCTGGCAGAGAATTTAGTGGAGTACATTTTGCGATGGAATTTTTAACACAGCAGAACAAGCGAGTTTCAGCCATACCTTTCAACGAAGTAGACATACTTGCCACGGGCAAAGATGTAGTGGTTATCGGAGGTGGAGACACAGGATCAGACTGTATTGGCACGTCTAATCGCCATAAAGCCAGATCTATTGTTCAGTTCGAAGTGATGCCTACACCTCCTTCTTCTCGTTCGTCTGCAAATCCTTGGCCCGAATACCCACTAGTTTTGCGCACGTCTTCTTCTCATGATGAAGGCTGTGACCGTACTTGGTCAATACTCACAAAGGAATTTATTGGAAATGCTGACGGCGTAATTACTGGTATTAAAACCGTACAGGTCAAGTGGGAAGAGGGTCAAATGATTGAAGTCCCGAATAGTGAAAAAATCTATCCTTGCGATCTGGCGTTGCTGGCCATCGGTTTTGTGCATACTGAGCAAGAACACATCAAATCACAGCTACAAGTTGGATTTGATGCTAGAGGAAATATAGATGCGAATAACTATCAAACGAAATTGAAAAATGTGTTTGCGGCTGGAGATAATCGTCGAGGACAGTCTTTAGTCGTCTGGGCTATTTCAGAGGGCAGAGAAGCAGCTCGTCAGATAGATTTATTTCTTAGAGATGAAACCGATCTGCCGATCAAATCAAAGTCTGAATACGACTTAATCAATACTCAGTGATCAACCAGTCATTCCCTTTGCCAAATTGCGTCAGATCACTCATCAAATACTTCTCGAGGGTATGAATATCTTTGAGAAGGAAATCGTTGGCAGATAAAATTTTTTCCACCTCGACTTCAAACTTCTCACCATTATTGGTGACTATATATTTTTCTCTTACACGTAAACTACTGTAGGCTAATCCTGGCACAAATCAATATAATCAGATCAAAATTTCAATTGCACTCAAAATTATATTAAAATTGAAGAGAAAGCAGACAATGAGAACCACTATGAAAAAACATCCATCATATTCCTTTTACAATTATTCCTTCTGTGTACTGCTGATGCTACTAATCAGCAGTTGTGGTGGTAGTACTTCTACGGATACATCCTCAGATTCAAATCTTTTCTCAGAAGCTGAAAGCAAAATTTTCAAAGACATCTCAAAAATAATTGAAGACCTCCCCCCGCCTGCTGAAATTCCCACTGCGATGCAATCGATTGGCGCCACCTATGATGAGACGTTGCCGAATGATTTAGAAAAGCTAGATAGCTATCTTCTGGAGCCAGACAAGGCTGCCTTAAACCTCGGTGTCTATGCTTCAGATATTGGGTACCTGATTGCGTACGACCAAGTACAGGAATCGATCGATCACATGACTGCTTGCCAACAGCTTGCAGAAAACCTCGGAGTATCCACAGCATTTAACATAGAAATGATTCAAAAATATGAAGCAGCGATGGATGATCATGAAAAATTGATCCTGCTCCTGAATGAGACAATTAAACAAGCCGAAGCACGACTTGGTGAAAGTGATCAGCTAACAAATGCAGGCCTTGTCTTGACCGGTTCATTCATTGAAGGTCTGTACCTGGCTGTAAAAGTGATCAAGGAGCATCACAATGAGCATCGAAGGGACTCGAATGAAGATGAAATTCTAGAGCCATTGGTACGTATGGTAATGGATCAAGAACAACCATTGATTGATATCATCGCCCTTCTACGAGACATCCCACAAGAACCAATCATTACAAAAATGATCGCGGAATTGAATATTCTAAAGCTTCTTTATGACGGGGACTTAGCTGAAATAGAAGCTCGGCTTGAAGAGAACCCTGAAATGGTGATTACTGAGGAAATGCTCTTTGATATCAGCCTAGAAGTAATAAGGATCAGAAAATCTATCACTAGTTAGTCTTGATACAATTGTGGAGTTCACAATTATTATCTTGCATAAATCAACCTTAACCTAATTCTGAATGAGTGAAAGTATATTAAAAGCAATTATCCGACTCTTGGTGATAGTTGCTAAAGAAGACGATGATGTCACACTTGACGAGAAATCAACGGTTCTTCAATTTTTGTACGATAATTTCACGAAGGACGATGCAAAGAGACACTACTACTTTTTTGAGTCACTCATCAAAGAAGAATTACAGCAGTCAGAGGAAGCTGAGATCGATGTGATCTGCAACCAGATCAATCAATCGCAAACCAACCCCCAAAAGACCGTAATCATTCTTAAGCTCGTAGAACTGATTGCTGCCGATGGCAAGGTATCAGATCGTGAGAATGAACTTTTATACTACATCACCCAAGGTCTAAATATCAATGTAAAAATTGCTGACCTCATCAAGGCTTTTGTGATCTACCTAGATAAGCAAAAGATAAAATCCTCGAAGCTGTTGATTGTGGATGATGGAATAGACTCTCTTCCCGATAGTTGTAAGCGAATTGTCCGTCAAAACATACATGGGTTTCTTTTCGTACTAAGAATTCCAGACATTGACATGTACTTCGCAAAGTATGTAGGTGATGAACCCTTTACTTTGAATGGGACCTCTATGAAGTCTGGTCAGGTATTCGTATTTGCGCCGGGCAGTATACTCAAGCATCCTACTTCAGATCCAGTCTTTTACTCGGATGTAATTAGTAGTTTCAGAACGGATGCATCAGTCACTCCTCTAAGCTTCGTTGCAGATCATGTATCCTATCAGTTCCGCAACGGCAATATTGGGCTACAGAATATTAATATTCATGAGGAAGGTGGCAAATTGATTGCGCTCATGGGTGGTAGTGGCGCAGGAAAATCCACTTTACTAAATGTCCTGAACGGTAACGATAAACCCAGCAAGGGATCTGTTAGAATCAATAGCATTGATATCCACACGCAAGGGTCAAAAATAGAGGGTATCATAGGCTATATCCCACAAGATGATCTGCTAGTAGAAGAACTTACCGTCTTTGATAATATGTTCTTTGCAGCCAAATTATGCTTCAAAGAAAAAAGCAACGAAGAACTCAGCCAGCTTGTTGACTTCACCTTGGAGTCACTCGGATTGATAGCTGCAAAAGGACTTAAAGTGGGTTCCCCACTTGATAAATCGATTTCTGGTGGTCAACGTAAGCGAGTTAATATAGGGTTAGAACTGCTAAGAGAGCCTTCGGTTCTTTTCGTAGATGAGCCTACCTCTGGTCTGTCCTCTAGAGATTCTGAAAACATCATGGAGCTACTTAAGGAGCTTTCGCTCAAAGGCAAAATGATCTTTGTAGTGATCCATCAACCTTCAGAAGACATTTTTAAGATGTTTGATAAACTTATCTTACTCGATGTGGGTGGGTATCAAGTCTATTATGGGAACCCAATTGAAGGAATAAGCTATTTCAAAGAATTAACAGGAGCACTCGATAACCGGACTAGTGCCAATCCTGAACAGATATTCAATATTCTTGAAGCTAAGGTGGTTGATGAATATGGAAATTTTACAAATCAACGCAAAACAGCTCCTGCTGAATGGTATGCTTCTTTTACAGAAAAGAGCGTCATTCAAACAGTCAAAGAATCTACGCAACTTCCTGCCAAGACACTTAGTATTCCTAACAAGCTGAAGCAGTTTTTGATTTTTGCTCAGCGAGACATCAGGTCCAAAATCAGTAACAGACAATATGTGCTCGTCAACTTACTAGAGGCACCAGTACTGGCCATAATTTTAACATTTATCATCAGGTATATTCCCGGTGACGTATCAGAGTACCTACTAAAGGAAAATCAAAATCTACCAGTCTACTTTTTCATGAGTGTGATTGTCGCACTGTTTATGGGCTTGACGGTAAGTGCTGAAGAGATAATAAGGGACAGGAAAATCTTAAAACGTGAATCATTTCTGCACCTCAGTAGGCTAAGCTATCTAGCATCAAAAGTCGGAATATTATTGACTATCTCTGCTTTTCAAACTTTGACGTTCGTGCTCATCGGAAATCTCATCTTGGGTGTCAATGCGATGACCTTTCAGATGTGGTTAGTTCTGTTCTCCGTATCAAGTTTTGCCAATATTCTTGGCCTAAATGTATCTGCAGCATTCAAGTCCGCAGTCACTGTTTATGTACTGATCCCTTTGTTAATTATTCCTCAATTGATCCTCAGCGGTGTTGTAGTCAATTTTGACAAACTAAATCCTTCTATTACATCAGAAGACCGTGTCCCTCTTATCGGAGAACTCATGGCATCAAGATGGGCTTACGAAGCTATGGCGGTGAACCAGTTCAAGGAAAATCCATATTTTCGCGAACTGTATCCTTTGGAGAAAACCGTCGCTATTTCAGAATACAAAACCGTCTACTACCTGCCACGCTTATTGACTGATTTGGACTACAGCTTTACTAATAGGAACAATCAAAATGATCAGGTGCCAGTACGATTGGAATTGATAAGAAATGAGCTAAACAAAGAACTAAAAATGATTGGTAGGGATAAATTCCCACAAGTCGATGATCTGGTAGAGAGCAAACTTGATCAGCAACTGTATCAAGAAACGTCGGATTTTATCAATAAGCTAAAAGATTTTTATAATCTCAAGTCTAAGAAAGCCTACAAATCAAAAACAGAAAAGCAAGCGTCACTCAGCAAGCAGTTGGGTGGCTTTAAAGCACTCACTAGATTCCGGAATCAGCATGAAAACGAAGCCATCAGTGTGCTAGTCAGAAACACATCGACGAAAGACCGTATAGTACCGTATAAGCAAGGGCTAGTACAAAAGATATATCCTATCTATAACGATCCAACACCTAAGCACATTCTTGACTTCCGAACTCAGTTCTATGCCCCTAAGAAGCATTTTGCTGGTAGATACTATGACACACTCTACTTCAATGTCATAATCATTTGGTGCATGTCAATTCTTCTGCTGGTCACCTTGTATTTTGACCTATTCAAGAAGCTACTTTCCGGAAAGAGGTCTTTCTAACTTTGTTCATCATAGCCAAATTAATAGGTCTACTACTTGACCCTTTTATTTGGATAGTCCTAGGGTTGATCTGGTCCCTTTTAGATCAACAGAGACGAAGACGCCTATTGTCTTTTACCATCTTGATCACTTTTACCTTCTCTAGCCCATTACTTAGTCATTGGTTTATGAGCTGGTTAGCGACGTCAGAAGTTAAGCTAACAAAGCGTTACGAAGTAGGAGTCCTTTTGACTGGACTTACCGATCCCATGATTACACATACGCAAGCAGCACAAATGAGTGAGGCCGCTGATAGACTAACAGAAACTGTTGGTCTATATCATTCAGGAAAAATTAATAAGATTATAATCACAGGCGGAAGCGGGCTTATTAGCAGAGCCGATGCGGAAGCAACCGAGTTGGGGAAGATCTGCTTGAGATTATGCGTCCAACCTCAGGACCTGATCATTGAGCCAAAGGCCAGAAACACATACGAGAATGCTACTTTTAGTAAATCTTTGCTGGACTCACTTGGCACACAGAGTTGTGTACTGATTACCTCTGCCTTTCACATGCAGAGATCATTAAAATGTTTTCGCAGTGTTGGCCTAGCTCCTATACCCTATCCAGTAGATTTCAGAGCAGCAAGTCGGTTTAGCGGGTACCAGGTCCTACCAAGCATTTCGGCCATTCAAACATGGAAAGTGATTCTGCATGAATGGTTTGGTCTAGCGTACTATTCTCTAGCCGGGTACATATAAAAAAAACCCAGATGAAAACATCCGGGGTTGTAATTGGTGCTGGAGAATATTATTCCTCAGTTTTCTTCTTAGCAGG
>JBLHTU010000056.1:0-18482 GCA_047627515.1 Cyclobacteriaceae bacterium
ATTTTCGAGCCAATGCCAGCTTTCTAATAGAGGAAAATCTAATGAGTCACCTGGAAATAGAAGATGCTTTTAAAGCTGGAACCATTAAAATGGCCATTGTTTTTCCCGCATATTTCCATAGGTCTTTGACACGAGAAGGTAAAGTGCAGGTCCAACTTATAACGGATGCTTCTGATCCTAATACTGCGACATCGCTTACCAATTTTGCTTCTGCTGTCATTAGAGATTATCAGCAAAAAGAGCAGGGAGTAAGGTCCCCTTTACAGATAGGTATCGAAGTACGGAATATGTATAACCCGGAACTCCTAGGTACAACTAATTTTGTCCCTGGTGTGATGGCGCTCGTTCTACTTTTGATTTGCGTTTTGATGACATCGGTATCGATTGTGAAAGAGAAAGAGAATGGAACTATGGAGATTCTACTAGTATCTCCTTTTAACCCATTCATGGTGATTTTGTCAAAGGTACTCCCGTACCTAATTCTTTCGATTGTCAATCTGATTACCATTCTTCTACTTAGCGTATTGCTATTAGATCTTCCCATCAACGGAAGTTTAGTGTTACTTTTTGGCGTTAGTATTATTTTTATTCTCACAGCTTTATCTCTGGGTCTTCTGATCTCAAATAGCACTGATTCTCAGCAAACCGCTATGCTAATTTCACTCATGGGCATGTTGCTGCCAACCATGATGTTCACTGGTTTTCTATTTCCATTGGAAAACATGCCGATGCCACTTCAGATTGTAGCTAATTTCCTTCCGTCCAAGTGGTATTATATCATTGTGAAAGATGTAATGATTAAAGGGTTGGGTGTAGCAGCTGTTTGGAAGGAAACCCTTATTCTGATCGCAATGACAATCGTTCTATTAACTATTAGTATTCGTAAATTTAACATCAGGCTGTCATGAAGACCTTAATTTTTCTGCTTCAAAAAGAGTTTAAACAGATCTTTAGGAATAAGACGCTTCTACGTATGATTATCGCCTTGCCTGTTATTCAGCTTGTCATATTACCGTTGGCTGCTGACTATGAAATCAAGAATATCAATATCTCTGTCATTGATCACGATCGGTCAGGGTATTCGAGACAATTAGTAAATAAAATTGGCTCATCTGGCTACTTCGTTATGGTTAACTACAGTCACGATTTCCGAGATGGAATGGCACAGATAGAAAGCGATGCTGCTGATGTTGTGCTTGAAATTCCGCAAAATTTTGAACGTGATTTGATTCGTGAAAACAAACAGGAGGTGTTTCTGGCGATCAATGCGATCAATGGTACCAAAGCTTCTGTCGGTGGTGGTTACTTATCTCGCGTGATATCTGATTTTAATCAAGAGATACGTCAAGATTGGTCCAATGGAGCAAGAAGTAAAAATGAGCAGATTGAGGTTACATCAATTAACAGATTCAATCCGCAACTAAACTATCAATTTTTTATGGTACCGGGCATCCTAGCAATTTTGGTAACAATGATAGGCGCTTACATGTGTGCTTTGAACATTGTGAAAGAAAAAGAAGTCGGCACGATTGAGCAAATCAATGTTACGCCGATTAGAAAGCACCATTTTATTTTGGGAAAACTAATTCCATTTTGGGTGATTGGCATTTTTGTCTTTTCACTTGGTCTGTTCATAGTCGCGCGAGGGGTTTACGGTATTATTCCACTCGGAAGTGTCGTACTATTATATGCCTACCTTTCCTTATATCTCGTCGCTATTCTTGGCGTCGGATTGCTTGTCTCTACGTACTCGCAAACGCAACAGCAGGCCATGTCATTGGCTTTTTTCCTAATGATGATCTTCATTTTGATGAGTGGGTTATTTACGCCCATCGAAAGTATGCCTCCATGGGCCAGATTGATTGCACAGTTTAACCCAGTTACACATTTTATACAAGTCATGCGTATGATAGTCATGAAAGGAAGTGCTTTGAAAGATATTATATTTCAGACCCTTGCGATGGTAGCATTCGCTATTTTTTTTAATGTTTGGGCATTATTGAATTACAAAAAGACTAGTTAATACTTGGTAAACTAGTTTCATAGAAATGTGGTACCTGTCGAGTTGATCACTCAGTCAATTCATTTTCAAAACGAGTGAAGCATAGGAGTGGAGTAAATTTTATGCTCTTTGATGTCATGATTTTTAAGGCTTAGAAATAGATTAGATTTGTTTTAGCAATTAGAAAACATTCCCCTAGCAAAATGAAAAATTTAACGTATCAATTTTTGGCTATTGCCTTGTTAGTCTCGGCCTGTAGTCAACCAGAAACCAGTTCTATGACGGATAATAGCAATCCATTTTACCAGGTATATGATACCCCCTTTGGTATCCCGCCATTTAAGAAAATAAATAATGCACATTATCAGCCTGCTTTCGTTGATGGTATGAGTCAGCAGATTAACGAAGTGGATGCGATAGCGACTAATCCTGAAGCACCCACTTTTGAAAATACCATAGCAGCTTTTGAAAAGTCGGGAGAATTACTAACGAAAGTGTCAAAGGTGTTTTTCAATTTGGCGTCAGCTGACACCAACGATTCTATTCAATCAATCTCCAAAGAGATAAGCCCATTATTATCAGCACATAATGACGATATCTTTCTTAACGAGCAATTTTTCGAACGTGTTCAAACACTGCAAGATCAAAAGGAAGAGTTGAAGCTAACTATAGAGCAAGCAAAACTATTGGGTGACTATTATGAACAGTTTGTACGTTCAGGAGCAGCACTGTCTCAAGAAGACAAAGCAAAAATGAGGGTTCTAAATGAGCGACTGTCTTTATTAGCCCTGGAATTCGGGGAAAATGTACTTGGAGAAAATAATAAGTTTGAAATGTTATTGTTGTCCGAGAAGGACCTTTCTGGACTACCGGCTTCAGTGAAGACTGCCGCTGCTGAGGCCGCTGCTGAGAAAGGATATGATGGCCAATATCTTTTCACTACGCATAAGCCCAGCTTATTGCCCTTTATCACCTACGCAGACAGTAGAGAACACCGAATGACGCTCAAGAAGGGGTATATCAATCGTGGAGATAACAATGATGATCTTGATAATAAAGCTATACTCATAGAAATGGTCAATCTTAGACTTGAAAAAGCCAACTTGCTAGGGTATGAAAGCCATGCGGATTATGTGCTGCAGCAGAGAATGTTAAAATCTCCAGCTGAAGTCTATGGCTTGTTAGATAAAGTATGGCCTGCAGCTATTGCAAGAGCTAAAGAGGAGCGTGATCTAATGAAAGCTATGGCACTTTCTGAAGGTCAGGACATCGAGATTGGCCCATGGGATTGGTGGTACTATGCTGAGAAAATCAAAATGGATTCGTATAATCTCGATGAAGGAGAGATACGGCCTTATTTAAAGGTTGATAACGTGATTAACGGAACTTTTATACTGGCTAACAAGCTATTTGGGATGACGTTTGAAGAGCGTAACGATCTCCCTAAATATCATCCAGATGTCAGAACCTATACGGTGAAGAATGAGCAAGGTGTACTGATCGGCATATATCTTTCTGATTGGTATTATAGGACAAGTAAGCGAGGAGGAGCTTGGATGAATACGTACCGTGATCAGAGTAATATGGATGGGCAGGCTATTGTTCCGATTGCTGTAAATGTTGGTAATTTCACCAAGCCATCAGGTGATTCCCCGTCTTTACTTTCAATGGACGAAGCCACTACCTTATTTCATGAGTTTGGCCATGCCATACATGGATTGCTGTCAGAATGCACTTACCCATCTATATCTGGTACTGCAACACCAAGAGATTTTGTAGAATTCCCTTCTCAAGTACTAGAAAACTGGGTATACGAACCAGAAATGCTGGATTTGTATGCTTTTCATTACGAGACTGGAGAAGTCATGCCTGCAGCACTTGTTGATAAGATTCGAAAGGCGGGTACTTTTAATCAAGGTTTCGCTACGGTTGAATATATGGCTGCATCTTATTTAGATATGGCCTATCATACGATCACAGAACCTATGACCGGTGAAATCGCTGAATTTGAGAAAGCAGCAATGAACAAGATTGGCTTAATTGATGCCATCGTCCCTCGTTACAGAAGTACTTATTTTAGCCACATCACAGGTGGTTACTCAGCTGGTTATTACAGCTATTTGAATTCTGAAGTGATGGACGCAGATGCTTTTGCTGCCTTCAAGGAGAATGGACTATTCGATAAAGAGACCGCTGAGGCATACCGAGAGCATATTTTGTCAAAAGGAGGAACACGCGATGCGATGGAGATGTACATTAATTTCCGTGGTCGAAAGCCTGAGTTTGATGGGTTACTAGTGAGAAGAGGTTTCAAGTAAATATTGGTACGCAAGTAGCGTGACATAAATGCATATGACTAAGCTTATTTGAAAGGTTGACGTGGATCAGCTATCATATAGTTTAAACTTGACCAATCAAATAGATATGTGTATCAAGAAAGATATTTGCAAGCTGTTTTAAAACCAATTTAAAGAATTCTTTTGGTCTCAGACAGAGGTGTAAAGCAAACCTTTGGCATATTTATGCTATAAGTGATTTTGAGCAAAACACTCTCTTAGATTATAAATCTTTATCTCTTCTTCATCCGATGTGATGGAATAGAAGATTATTTTTACAGTATGTTGAAACGATTTATCATTCTTCGACAATTTTTGTTAGTCGTGTGTCTACTCGTGGCTTTTACTAGCAGTGCTCAGCAAATGAACCCTACTGCTATAGATACGCTCGTGGATAAAGCAAAGACGATCTACTATAGTAACCCCAATGAATCTATGGTGATGGCTCGGGAGATTGTAGAGTCCTCCCGATTGATCAACTATGAGATGGGTGAATTTGAGGGAATCAGGCTTATTGGTAACTCTCATTTTTTGGTTGGAAGACTGGATAGCGCTGTTTACTATATGCTACAGCTGCTAGATCTAGCATACAATGCGCAAAATACTAGCATGCAGGCTGATGTTATGATTGACATTGGGCAAGTCTATGACAAGATTGGCTTGAATGCCTTAGCCTATGATTACTTTGAACAGGCTCATGCTATCCGTTTGCGAATAGGAGATGCGGAGCGACTTTCTGTCACCTTCATCAATCTTGCGTATCACTACTTCATACGTGATTTACTGGATTCTGCACTGTATTACTACAAGCAGACAGAAATGATTTTAGACACTATCCCTTTGACTTTCACTAAGCCTTTTTTGTACAACGAGCTCGGTGGATTGTATCTCAAGCAGGGTAGGATACCAGAGGCACGTGAGAAGATCCAAATGGCCATGGATCTAAACATCCAGCTTAATAATAGTTGGGATTTAGCATTTAACTACGTGACACTAGCTCAGCTAGAATTACAGTCGGGAAAACTCGAGGCTGCTGAGCAAAGTGCTTTGAAGGCCTTGAGCATTTCTGAGCAAAGCGGAATTTCGATTGAGTTTGATCTGATCTACAAGATCTTATCAGATGTTTATGCGATTCAAGGGAAAAGTAAAGAGGCCCTCGATTATTTGCAAAGGAGCTATGTGTATAGTGACAGTCTTGAATTAGCGCTCACGGATCAGCAAGTTTTTGTACTTGATTATTATAAGAAGCAGAAAGAGAATGAAATTGAAACCCTTGAACTTGTTAATGAAAACTTATCTCAAAAAGGAAAACTTACGAATCAGCGATATCTGATAGTAGCTATTGCCCTGGTATTAATCTTGGCAGTGATCGCAGTAGGATTACTTGTTCGAAAAAATAAGCAAATCACGTTTGCACAGAATAGAATCCAATCTCAAAATGAAGATTTGAAAGTGCTTAATTCCACTAAAAACAAACTATTCTCAATCATCACGCATGACATTCGTAACCCATTAGGCAATATTGTGGGTATGCTGAAACTGGCTAAAGATGGTGATATCTCTCCAGAAGAGTTCAACGACTATGCAGGTACGTTGGCAGACCAAACTGATCGACTGACCAATTTGTCAGAGACTTTAATCAATTGGTCAAAAAGCCAACAAGGTGGATTTAGTGTGAATAAGCAACCTGTAGAGCTAGACGAATTAATTACTGAATCCATTCGTTTCGTCGAATATATGGCAGCTGATAAGCAGCTAAGTCTGGTTTACAACAAATCTATGATAGATACATTATTGGTCGATTCAACTATGCTTATGTTGTCTCTTAATAATTTACTAACGAATGCTATCAAGTTTAGCGAAACAAAAAGTGAGATTACAATTAATACGCTGCTAGAAGGTGATGATGTCGTTATTGAAGTGTCCGATACGGGTATTGGGATAGAAGATGATCTAATTACGCAGTTGAAAGAGGGCAAAGTTATGCAACAGGTTGGTACACGAAATGAAGGCGGGACGGGTATTGGTTTACTGCTAACGTTGGATATGCTAACGTTAAACGGAGCTCAATTGCTGGCGCGTAGAAATGATACTAAAGGTAGTACTTTCAGCATTCGACTGCCCCTCAGTAGTTAAATGCAAATACATAGTTCATTTCAATATGGATTGTGTCAATTATTTTAAACAGGAATTTTATTGAACACTCTATGTGGTTTGCTACTTTAAGAGTCAATGGATACATTTAAAAAAAAGCCTACGATTGCCATAGCCGGTTCCTCTGGGTTTGTAGGGAAATGGTTTATTGAAACATTTCATGAGACCTTCAATATCATAGCGCTCAGTCGCAAAGAAGTAAAAAGCACGCTGCGTAATAATGTTGATTGGCGAACAGTTGATCTATATTCCTTGAGTGAAACAACTGAGGCGCTAGAGGGTGCCGATTATGCACTGTATTTAATTCACAGCATGTCTCCATCAACCAGGTTAAATCAGGGCTCTTTTGAGGATACTGATATACTACTGGCTGATAATTTTGCCAAAGCTGCTGCAAAACAAAAACTAAAACAGATCATTTATCTCGGAGGTATCATACCTGAGACTACCAGCGTTCTGTCCGCTCATCTTCGTAGTAGATTGGAAGTAGAGGAGATTTTTTCAGGTGGTCTGATACCTTCAACAGCACTTAGGGCATCGATTATCATAGGACCGGGTGGGTCTTCCTTTGAAATGATGACAGGCTTGATCAATAAATTGCCAGTACTTGGTTGCCCTAAATGGACTTCGAGTGAATGTCAGCCACTGGATGTCCGGTATCTGATGAAAGTGTTTGCCCAAGTAATAGGAAATTCAGCATTTTATGATCAGTCGATAGATATAGGTGGACAGGAAATTGTTACTTATCGTCAACTCTTGGAGTCTTGTGCACGTGCCATGGGTAAGCGACGAGCTTTTATTTCTGTTCCAATTAATTCAGTTGGATTCTCAAAATGGTGGGTTGCTCAATTTTCCAGTACATCTATTGAGTTGGTTTCCCCGCTTATAGATAGTCTGACGCACAATATGAAAATGGTTCATCCAGATGCGCGCATTCAATTGTCTGACACTACATTAGAGGATTCCATCTCTTACGCATTATCTGGAAAAGCGCCAGATTTACCTTTGAGATCAATTGCTCCTGAAGAGAAAAACACCGTACGTAGTATACAAAGATTGACTGCTACTAGGAATCAAACAGCATATGAAGTTGGGAAGTTGTATCCAGAGTGGCTTTCTACGATTTCATTAGGAATTATCAAAACGATACAAACAGATAATCGCTACGAAGTAAAACTGCTAGGGATAAAAATACTGGAATTGACAGAGGTCGCAGAAAAATCCAATCAAGATCGCTTAGTCTATTTTGTCACGGGAGGCGCCTTGGTCAAACGAACTGAACACGGATGGTTAGAGTTTAGGTCGGTATTGGGTGGGAGGCATATTATGGTCGCTCTTCATGAGTTTGTACCACGTATCTCTTGGCCATTCTATCGCGTCACGCAAGCGGTATTACATCTTTGGGTGACTAAATGGTTTAACCGATCCATATAGCGTCGAATCAGAGATGTGAAGACATTGATATGTGCAACTGATATAATACATTATCAAGCCCAAGTAACCATCAAACCAGATCTGTGAAGCATAGAAAATACAAATACTTAATAATTGGTGCAGGGTTATCAGGTTTAACAGCGGGCTATCAGCTTTCCAAGTCTGGTGAAGAAGACTATTTAATCCTGGAGGCTCGTGACAGGATCGGTGGAAGAATATTGACCGATAATCAGATTGATATGGGAGCTACTTGGTTTCAAGGTCATCATACAGTACTTGCTAGTTTGCTATTGGAGTTAGGCATTTCTTCATTCGGACAGTACCGAAAGGGACAGAGTGTATTGGTTTATAGCACAATGGCACCTGCTCATCATTTTGAAAGTGATCAGAGTAGTGAGCCTGCAAAAAGGATATCCGGCGGTTCCGCAGCTCTGATCAATCGCCTGGTAGGGTATAGCAATGGAAAGGTTCTACTCAATGCACCCGTGGATCAAATTACTAAAAATGAAAATGCCATAGAGATCAAGACTTCTGATGGATTGATCTCAGCGGATTATGTAATGATAGCCTTTCCACCTAGACTAGCCTCTCTAATGGTCTTTGATCCACCCTTGCCATCAGCATTGACACAGGTGATGTCATCAACACATACTTGGATGAGTAATGCGATAAAGATTGGGTTGACTTTTGAGCATCCTTTTTGGAGAGAAAATGGTCTCTCTGGTATGGTGATAGGTCAAACCGGCCCTGTCGTCGAGCTCTATGATCACACAGATCATGAGGAACAAACATTCTCGCTGATGGGGTTTATCAATGAGGCGTTGAGAAAAGAGTCTTTTTCTAACCGTCAAGAGCGAATATTAAATTTTTTAGCTGCGCAACTAGGACCAGAAGTTAGGTCATATACCAGCTATCAGGAAAAAGATTGGTCACAGGACCCTCACACAGCAGATGCCAACTTAGATTCTATTTATATGAGTCCTCAGTATGGAAATCCCATTTTTGATGAGGCGTATTGGGGCAGCCGTTTATTCTTGTCAGGGGCCGAGACGGCATTGGTTCACGGTGGTTACATGGATGGTGCCGTGCGTTCAGGCATCCAAACGGTTGAACGTATGTTGAAAGCTTCTACTGCAAATCCTCAATCTATTTAGCTGACACCCTCATTAGCGCAAGGTGAAACCACAGGCAACACTATGCTACCACTGATGCGAGAAGTTAGCGGAGATACCAGATGTAAATGATATTTTGATCAGCCTAAAATCAATATGTCTTATGAAACATCTCTCCATACTTTTTAGCCTATTCATCTTTGTCTTGCATACAAGCAAGTCGCAAGATCTACCGATTGTAGATCAGATTGTGACGGAAGCCAATGATAATTCTCAGTTAGAAAGGCTAGGCCATGAATTGATGGATGTCATCGGACCTCGTCTGGTAGGGACTCCTCAAATGAAGCAAGCACATGATTGGGCAGAAGCGCAGTACAAAGAGTGGGGTATCACAGCCCGGAATGAGCAATGGGGCGAATGGCGAGGATGGGAGCGTGGGGTTACTCATATTGATATGGTGTATCCCAGAATTCAATCACTGGAAGGCACCCAACTAGCTTGGAATCCAGGCACATCGAAAAAAGGTGTTACTGCAGAATTGATGGTATTGCCAGTAGTAGGGGATTCCGCGGAATTTCAGGCATGGCTACCTTCTGTTTCAGGAAAAATGGTGATGATTTCGATGAAAGAACCAACAGGACGCCCTGACTACAACTGGGAAGAATTTGCCACGGAAGAATCGTTCAAAAAAATGAAAGAGGAACGAGATCAGCAAACGGAAGAGTGGCGAGAAAATATAGTAAGAACGGGCTACACATCGCGCTCAATTATTGCTGCTTTAGAAGAATCGGGTGCATTAGCAATTGTTTCCTCTAGGTGGTCTCGTGGTTTCGGCGTCAATAAAATTTTTAGCGCTCGCACCAAAAATATCCCTACGGTCGATCTAGCGCTGGAGGATTATACCCTGTTGTATCGAATGGTTGAGTATGGTGATAAACCTCAAATAAAGATAATAGCTGAGTCTAAGGAACTAGGAATGGTTCCTACTTTCAATACCATCGCTGAGATCAAGGGAACTGAATTTCCTGAGGAGTACGTGATCCTATCCGCACATTTTGATTCGTGGGATGGCGGTACAGGAGCTACTGATAATGGAACAGGTACATTGGTTATGATGGAGGCAATGCGGATATTGAAGACATTGTATCCAAATCCTAAAAGGACGATTATTGCGGGTCATTGGGGCAGTGAAGAGCAAGGGCTTAATGGATCTCGAGCATTTGTGGAAGATCACCCAGAGATAGTAGATAACGTTCAAGCATTATTCAATCAAGATAATGGTACAGGCCGTGTCGTAAGGTTAACAGGGGGTGGATTTTTACATGCCTATGAATATTTAGGAAGATGGCTAGAGGCAGTGCCAAAAGACATCAGCAAACATATTGAGACAACTTTCCCTGGAATACCAGGAGGTGGTGGATCCGATTATGCTAGTTTCTTAGCAGCAGGTGCTCCAGCTTTCAGCTTAAGCTCTTTGAACTGGTCATACTGGAACTATACGTGGCATACCAATAGAGATACCTATGATAAGATTGTGTTCGATGATGTACGTAACAATGTTATATTAGCTGCTGTGATGGCTTATATGGCAAGTGAAGATCCTGAACGGACATCCCGGGAGCAAAGCGTCCTTCCGATCAATCCAAGATCTGGCGAACAAAGAACATGGCCTGAGCCCCGTTCTCCTGAGCGTAAAGGAGGGCAGTAGAAATCCATAAAAGTAAAGCAAGAATTTACTGGTAAACCATAATTGAAATGATATCAAGAAGAAAGTTTGTGCATAAAACCGCATCAGGTATCGCATTGATTCCTATTTTACCAGTCGTAGGAAACCTTACCCCAGCGCCAGATACATTGGCGATAGCTGAACGATATAGAGAACCCTTGCTTGATTTGCTCAAGCAGATGATCAGAGTGCAAAGTATCGGCGGTGAATCTGCTACTGAGGCACAGAAGGTCGTCTCTGACTTTTTATCTGAATTGCCTTATCGGACGGAGGAGAGTGCGGATCGGCCTAGTTTGTACGAGAGTCATCCAGAGTATATGCCGCCGAGTCCAGCCGGTGATGGTCCATTTATTAATGTAGTGGGTTGGCCTACCAAGACCCAGAAAAGACAATTCGCGATGTTCTCACATATCGATACACACAGTATTGAAGCGGGTTGGTCGAGAGATCCTTTCGAACCAAAGGTAGACGGAAATAGACTTTATGGCCTAGGAACGGCAGATGATAAGGGAGGTGTTGCAGCAATGTTAATAGCTGCCAAAGCCCTGCATGAAATGGGAGAGCCACTGCCTGTCGTTATGAGTCTTCATGGAAAAGGTGGCGGAGGACGAGGAAGTTTACCAGTATTTGAGCGTATCAAGCAAACGGATCACCAGATGGGAGCTGTCCTGTATGTTCATCCGGCTGAAACAGGTCGAGGACTCGATGATATTAAAAATCAGGTGCAAGGTATTGCTGACCTTGAAATGACAATGAAGGGATGGAGAGGAGAAGCTTTAGAAATAGGAAGCATAGATTCTGCCGAATGGACAGAGGGTGGAAGTGCCTTGGATCGTTGCCTGGAGCTGTTACAGCTGCTTAGAGAAACAGTTTTTAAGGACATACTTATCAATATTGGCAGACTACAGGGTGGTGACCGAATCGGGTCTGTGGCAGATGAAGTACAAGTTACTTTTCGGTTGAAATTTACTGGTGATTTTACCTGGAAGCAATTAGTTGATCAAGCAAATGAGGCAATTAATGGCTTTGTCAAAGCGCAGTCTACGGAGAAGGGAAAGTACTCCGCAGCTTTGAAATCTGTAGGATATATGACTAACCCAGGAGCTGCTGATTGGGATGCTCCGGAAAGTAAAGTACTAAGAGACGCGATTACAGAAGTCAAGGGTCAACCTCCTACAGCTTATCCAAATCATTATGCGGGAGATATCAGATACCCGATCAGGTTATTAGACGTGCCTGCCTATGGAATAGGCTCACTAGCAGGAAATTTTTATCTACCAGACGAATGGGTGGATATTGATGACTTGGTTCGATTGGTTGCAGTTTGTATTCAAACAATGCAAGGCTGGAGTCGTCTTGCGTAATACATTGATGCGCTAAGGAATGTTTTCTGCTATTTTATCCATGGTGGGTAGCCGCCTGATTCCTTGTGTTGCCTTTATTTTTTCCAGTAATCTATAAAAATGAGTCAATGGTAGAATAAATTTCATTATGCTGAGAAAGAATGCTATTTTTAGCAGAAATGAAAGGTGTAATTTTTTCTGAATATTTGGATTTCGTCGAGAATGGGTTTGGCTATGACGCGGTTGATGATATCATTGCATCCTGTGATTTGGCTTCTGAAGGTGCCTACACATCCATTGGTTCTTATCCTTTTGAGGAGCTCCAACAACTCCTAACACAAACGTGTATTATTGTCGATCGTTCGGCCGAAGAATTGCTCAAGGGCTTTGGTGCTCACTTATTTACAATGTTTGTGAGCTCATATGGTCATTTTTTTGAGCATTCCAAATCTTCGTTTGATATACTGTCGGTCCTTGACGACCATATTCATCCAGAAGTTTTAAAGCTATATCCTGACGCAGAATTACCAAGTTTTGAGGTGACAGAGCGTTCGGACTCACATATGGTTATGGTGTATAAGTCTACGCGTAAAATGAGTACGCTCGCGGAAGGTCTGATTGAATCATGCATGGTCCATTTCAAAGAAGAAGGTATCGTAAAAGCAGAACAACTTGATGAATTTGGTGAAATTGTCCGATTTACAATCTCAAGAACAGCTCATTGAGCAAATCGCTCGACTTGAGCGAAGAATAGAGCGAGAACGAGCAGCGCGTAAGAGTGCTGAGTTTATTCTCGAGTCGAAATCTTTAGAATTGCATAATGCCAATAAGTCCTTGTCTTCCCTGAATGAACAGCTGGAGGGACATCTCGAGAGAAATGTTCAGTTCATTCAAGCTATCAATGAGTTTTCCAGTCATTTAATAGGGAAAAACGATATAGAAGAAATTGCATCCATTGTAACACACCGCCTTATTTCAAAATTTGGATTGGAGGATTGTGTGATCTATAAGGTAGCGGAAGGATATTGTCACCAAGTGTCTGCACTTGGTGTAAAAAATAATGAATACAATCAAGTCGTTGCCCCACTTCAAATTAAAGTAGGAGAAGGGATCGTTGGTCATGTCGCTACGACCGGTATGGCTGAAATCGTCAGCGATACTTCGAAGGACTCCCGATATATTGTTGATGATTCAGTTAGACTTTCTGAATTGACTGTTCCTATCATATTTGAAAATAATATCATCGGAATCATAGATTCTGAACATAGTGAAAAGGATTTTTTTACAGAAGACCATCTGAAAACCATTACGACTATTTCCAGATTGATAGCTGTATTATTCAAGAATGCATTGACTGAACAAAGGAATTTGACATTAGAGTCCAATTATGAGAAACGCTCAGAGATGCTCAATTCTTTGGTTCAAAACCTTCATTCGGGACTTTTGCTAAGTGATGAAAATGGAAAAATCATACTTACAAACAGTTTGTTCAATAAGATCTTTAGAAGTTCACTTTCTGATTGGAATATTATTGGTGCAGACATAGATAAGCCAGCTGCAGAGATAAAACATATGTTTGTCGACCCTGAGGACTTTATTGAGGTTTTGGCGTACTGTAGGGATCACAATACAGAAGTCACAAGGAAAGAGTTTGAGATGGTAGACGGAACCATTTTAGACTGTGATTTCATTCCCATCTTTTCAAAAGGACATTTTATAGGTCAGTTGTTACAGATTATGGATGTGACGGAGACTCGACATGCAAGTCAGCAAATAGCAGCTTCGGAAGAGAAGTACCGTGGGATAATTGAGAACATGGAGCTTGGCTTGTTAGAAGTAAACGTTGATCATAAAATTCTAAAAGCATACGATTGGTTTTGTGGTATGACTGGCTACACAAAGGATGAATTAATCGGTAAAGATGCTAGGGAGGTTTTCCTATCCGATGACTTCCGAGACCTTATGGATGAGCAGGATAAGCACAGGCTGAAGGGGGAGCAAAGCATCTATGAGGTGCAGATGAGAAAGAAAAATGGAGTATTCATCTGGGTACTGATAAGCGGCGCACCTTTCTATGACTCAGAAGGAAATCTTCTGGGTACCATTGGCATTCACTATAATATTGATGCGCGAAAAAGGCTTGAGCAAGATTTGCAGCAGTCCAAGGAACAGATCGAAAACGCGAGAGAAGCTGAGAAGCAGTTTTTAGCTAATATGAGCCATGAGATACGAAATCCATTGAATGCGATTATTGGTATCACCAACTTGCTGTACGACACCAACCTCAACACAGCACAACTTGATCATCTAAATAAGCTGAAGTATTCTTCTGACATGCTAATGGGATTGATCTCAGGGATTCTGGATATGTCCAAAATTGAAAGTGGGAAATTGGAGTTATTGGAAAAAAACCTGGATTTAAATGAAATCGTAGATGGGTTGATACAAGTTGCTGGATTTAATACATCTGGCCATGAGGTAGTATTTAATAATAAAATTCCTACGTCAAATGATTTTAGAGCCTATGCTGACGCAACTATATTGAATCAGATTTTTTTAAACTTGATCAATAATGCAGTCAAGTTTACGTCTAATGGCAGTATTTCGATTGAAGCACAAGTCGTTGAATCCAGTAATGTCTTTAATCGGTTTGAATTTAAAGTGGTAGATACAGGTATTGGAATTAGTGCTGATAAGCTAGAATCGATCTTTGATATTTTTCAACAAGCGGATAAGGAGACCAAGCTTAAGTATGGAGGTACGGGGCTAGGGCTCAATATTGTCAAAAAGCTTGTCGCTATGTACGATGGGCGTATTAGAGCTGAAAGTACAGTAGGACACGGTACGTCAATTATTTTTGATCTTAATTTAAAAAGGATCTCACTTTCTTCAGAAAAAACAGCTCCGGTTAGCTATGAGAAGCTTGGCGCTAGAAGACTGCTAATCGTTGAGGATAATGAAATCAATCAGTATTATTTGTCAGGTATTCTAGATAAATGGAATATACCCCATGATACCGCTGAAAACGGAATGATTGCACTTGAGGCACTGGAGAAGAATAAGTATAGTTTGATATTGATGGATATCCGAATGCCCGTAATGGATGGTTATCAGACCACTATAAACCTTCGATCTATGAGGCAAAATGCAAATGTAAATGTGCCAATTATCGCACTTACTGCCTCTGCTCTGGTCGATGAGAGAGAGAAGGCCCTACAAGCAGGAATGAACCATCATTTGACGAAGCCTTATACAGAGGAGGATCTAGGAGCTATTCTGGAAAAATTTGATGTGATCAGAAAGGTTGAATCCAAAAAGCAACTTACCTATTCATTTTCGGATGAGCTAGATGGTGAATATTTGCATAATTACTATCAGGATGATGTAGCTCGAGCGCAGACGATCTTTAAAATCTTTGAAAGGGTAATAGATGATGAATTTTTACATTTCAAAGTTTTTTGTAAAGACGAAAATTGGAAGAAAGCTGCAGCAGTAGCTCATAAGATTAAGCCCAATTTTTCAATGGTCGGATTGACTCATTTTTCTGAGCAAATGGACTTGTACGAAAATCTAGTGGAAGATTCTCAACTAAAAATCAAAATAAAAACTGAACTGCCAATACTTGAAAAAGAGTTAAAAGCTGGTAAATTGGTGATCAGCAAGGAGTTGATGATGATTGATCAGTTTTTAAGTATATGAGGTGTATAATAGTCGATGACGATGAAATAGCACGTGTTTCGCTAGAAATGCTATGCGATAAGATTGAAGATTTGGAAGTAGTTAAGTCTTTTGAAAATGGCATGTCTGCTCTTGGCTGGTTAAAGACTCAAGATGTAGATGTAATATTTTTGGATATCGAGATGCCTGACTTATCTGGCATGGAGTTAGTAAAAAGTGTAGATAATCTTCCACAGATCGTTTTTACTACTAGCCATTCCGAATATGCCATTGAGGCATTTGAACATCAGGTTACAGATTTTTTACCAAAGCCTATTCAGCTTAGCCGACTCATTCGGAGTGTTGAACGTGTCAAAGAGTTACTTGACAATGTAAGTGTCCAAGAAGAGCAGAATCAGTTATTTGTAAGAGTGGATGGTAAGTTCGTGCGGATCGATTTGTCTGAGATTATGTACATCGAATCTCTTGGCGATTATGTCAGATTTTATGCTGAGAGTGGTAGTAAATACATCGTTCATTCTACGATCAAGAATATTGCTGAAAAAATTACGAATAAGAATTTCCTGAAAATACACAGGTCCTACGTGATAAACCTATCTAAAGTGATAGATATTGATGATACAAATCTATTGATCAATGATAAGGTAATTCCTATTAGCAGAGCGCATAAACAATTGCTTTTGAATAAGATTAAGACGCTTTAGAAAGCCTTCCTGTAGCACCTAAGTAGATCAAAGCAATGCTTGTGAATGTCAAAGCACCAGTGGGTAGCTGCGTGATTAACCCGTTGGTGTAGCTTGCTACGCATAGACCAACAAACCCACTGTAAAAGGCAATGAGGATCGATCGATCTTCACTTTGCTCCATGTGCCAGAGTAACCTTCCAAGGTAATAAGCGATCAATAGAAGCATCAATATGTATATTGAAAGACCAATTTTTCCTGTTTCCATCCACACTCTTGTGTAATGTCCGTCTGTTCCTATTTCAGCAAGAAATGAACCAGCAGCAAATCTCTTTCCCCAAAAACCGGCGCTTCCAATGCCGCCTCCTAAAGGCCTACTGCTAAGGTAATTGCTCAATACATTGACACGTTCTTGACGTACTTTGAATGATGGGTCATCTGTATCCAGAGCTGTTCGCATTCGATTGATTTGATAGTTGGACTGACCGATCATGGTATATTTTAAAAAGCAGAAGGCTCCGATGGCTAGCAGTACGCCAAGGACGACAATCTTAATTCTTTTGCTCATGATCAAGTAAATCATACCACCTACTGCTAAAACTGCCAATACGCCTCTTGTCCCTGATATCATCATTCCTATGAAGGCTATCAAACTTACCAGTAGCCAGATGTATCTCCACTTCTTGTTTTGCGAATGCAGTCCAATGATGCCAAAAACCAAAGAGGTATGTGCTTGATTGGCTCCAAATTGTGCAGAATCACTGAAAAAGGAAAATACCCTCAATTTACCGAATAGAATATGTGTGCTGGCAGCCCCTGCATTTAACCAGTGCTGTTCAGTTAGGCTCACACCAAGCATGAGCTGTTTGAGACCCCACAAAGTGCCAAATACGGCACATACAGCCCAAATCATTAAAAAGTAATTCAACTGTTTAGTTTTTGTGATCGTGAGTAGGGTCACGCCTACAAATAAGAGAGGGTAGATGGACAAACCTCTATTGGCATAAAACCAAGCAATTTTACTTGCAGACTCGGGATTAAATAGCATTATCCCTGTAAATAGAAGCCAACCGGTCAACAGCCAGATGATTGCATTACCCTTAGTTATATTCTCTAAGCCATATTTTTTGTGAAAGATCAAGGCCAGAAAAGATAAGAGCTGTAAGCCATCTATTGATAGTCCAAATGGAATCCCAGGTACGTATCGGCCTAATAAGGATATTAAGAAAGAGCATATTAAGGTCGCAAAAAGTATGAGTTCGGGCTTTTGAAAAAAGACGATAAGACACAGAAATAGCATGGGAAGTACACTAAGTGCAAGATTCCCTGCTGGGCCAATTTTTACCGCCAAAAATGAAACTCCAATGATTAACAGGAAGTAAAAACTGTATTGTATCAGTTTACTATTGTTAGGCATGTTGTAGTTGACTAGTTGTGACTTTGCGTTCAGTTATTTGCGGATAGTGTTTTTTTAATTTGAGTACAGGTTTTTCAATCCAACGATAGCTAGCTGCAGACAATCCAAATGTGATGACTAGTGTCAAACCAGTCAACAAATTGCTGTTGTAAAAGCCACTCACGTCCAGCACAGTGATGCTAATAGTAATTGCGATCGTATGCCACATGTAGATGCCATAAGATAGGTTACCTAAGAAAACTAATGTCTTTGACTCAAGGTGTCGCCAGATTTGTTTGCGGAAGGTCACCTGACAAATAATGACAAGTAACAGGACACCTTCAATATTTGATCGTAATAAATAATGATGCGAGTTGCTGTAGACGGCAATCAAAGCAACAATTGTACAAAAAAGAGTGATTGGGCTCGTTAACAATGCCTTTACCTTAGTTATCTTATTAAATACTACATACGCTCCTAAGCCTCCGATGGCCATTTGTTCAACTTGAAAGAGTGAAAAAAGCTTTTCAAAAGAAATGAGTAACTCTAAGCCACTATGTTGTATTACTAAGTTTAACCCTAAATGAAGTAGCAATTTCCCTGCGATAAAGAAGAGCA
>JBLHTU010000057.1:0-18254 GCA_047627515.1 Cyclobacteriaceae bacterium
CAGTGGCTATTTCCGTTTTATAATTATCCTGTATTTCGGTGGCAGATCTAGCTACAGTCCATACGCGCAACTCATCTATGGTCCCAATAAATGGGTTAGCATCACCATCGATGTTCTGGCCAATACCATACGAAGCTCCTCCAGCGGCGAGGGTAAAAGTGGCAGCGGTACTACCTGCAGCTACCCCATCAATGTAAAAAACTACATTCGTGCCATCAGAAGTTACGGCTACATGTGCCCATGTATTTGTGCTCAGTACGCCTGAACTGGTATAAAGACCACTTCCACTAACAAACAAATATGGATTTCCGGATGTATTTATTGAGAAATTGAAGGAATTATTCGCCATGAATATGGTCGGAAAATTCGCAAAAGTCTCCGGCTTCACCCATGCTTCAAAAGTAAAATTACCCGTTCCCTCAAGGCTAGTAATTGTAGTTTGTGTTATAGTAACTTCATCGGTACCATCTCCATTAAAATGTAGTGCATTTTGAGAATACCCCAAAAAGCCGATAAAAATCAAAAATAAAGAAAGAAGAAGCTGTTTGGAGTAACTTTTCATAGCAAAGAGGGATTGGAACCACCTACTAAGGTGACGATTTATTTTCACTATATCGAGATTAAATATCATTTTCTAGCTGTTAAGGTCTTTGAAGAACGGCTTGGTCGTTCATTTTTTGTAAGGCCAGCATTCGCTGTCCAGATCCGAAGTCGACGGTAGATCCTATGATCAAGGATCCACTGGGAGTTCTCAATACAACATTGGCCACATCGTCCCCGGAAACAATCCCGAAGTTGGCCTCCAATCCAGGTCTTGGCAAACCAGTAGGATTGGTTCGCATGACCATGATTTCATCATTTTTCACCTGCAGTTCAGGATCACTAATTTGAAATTTCGGGTACGACCCTACTACAAATAGGTCATTCTCACGCGTGGTTACCAATGACTCCCCTGTCGTGTTAATCAAATAAGTAGAGATCAAGCTCCTTCTAAAAATTAATGATCCATTGCTGCCCAACCCCATGACAAAAGCCTGCACGGTTGCACCCGATGTTGATGTACCAGAAATAACAAATCCACTACTGGTTCTGATCGCATCTTTCATGATATCGTCCCCGTTATTGGCTCCATTTATTAATACGCCATACTCCTTAGCAGATTTCTGCGAAGTCGCCAGCGGATTAAGGATCATGATACCTATATTTCTACCCGTACCACCTCCTTCACTACCTAGTCTGTCGGTATTACCCAAAATAGCTATATCATTATTTGGTAACTCAAAAAGAGCAACCACTTCATCATCAGATCCAGCGTATCCATAGGTTTTGCGGAAAATCGTGGTGTCTGCATTAAAATCTCTTTTGATCAAGAAATACTGAAACCCTGCATTAGGCGTCAGGTCATTGACAGCCCGACGCGTAGTACTGCCTGCGATCAGAATATTACCGTCAGAGGTCTGAATCACATCATTCCCGATTAGCTCGGCACTACCGGCGGAAACGGTATCCCATTTGACCACTTCCAGGTTTCTGTCCAGATTGATCCAGAAAATCTTACGTTGCTGAATTTGAGAGGCCAAGATATCAGCGTAGCTACCTGCAATCACGTAACCATTGTCTACTTCAATGATACTTTCTGGATATTCTTCCGTCTGAGCGCTATCGTTTGTAGCCCCATATAGTAGCTCACTCATTTTTATGACATTTGATCGAATCGCATTCCCATTTGAATCCGCCTCCACCAAATAAATATTAGCATCTGAACCTAGTTCTGCAGAGGTTTGATCACCGAGCATCACTACATTTCCTAGCGCTGTCAACACCATATCATGCATATTCTGCTCACCGGAACCCCCAAAATATTTGACATACACTTGATCAGGTGTAGGTCTTAATTCGTCCTCTATGGCACATGAAAACAGAACGATGAGACCCGCACAGGTGTAAAATGTATTTTTTAACAGTGTATGTATCATCTGAATTCCTTAAGCTTTTTGGGACTATAGACTGAGTAAGTGTAACCAATGGAGAATGATATGACATCGAGCGACAAGTCATCCTCAACAAACCCAAGATCATAGGTCAGAAATTGATTGCCATTCCATCGATTGTCTTCGTTGATATAATTGAAAAAAGAACGATCGTACCGAAGTTCAAACGTTAAGAAATGTGTCTGCACTCTTAGTTTGGTACCAATTGCAATGAACCCAGACATGTTATTAAGATTAACTAGTTCTAGGTCCTTTAGGTTGGCTCCTTCGCGCAAGGTAAATGATGTGCCGCCTCTACGTGTCGCTTCGATGTACTGAGCATCTAGCATATAGTCGTAAGAACCACCAATGGATATATAAGGGATCGGTCCAAACTCTTTAAAGTACCTAAAATTATACCTAGCAAAAACGGGCACTCGGAAGTTGAATTGCTGATTCGCTAGATAGGTCACTAAAGTGGGCTCACCTGTATCACTAGATCCTATGAAGTTGTCTACATCATATCTCGATGTACGAAGGCCTACACCTGTTCCTACCTCTATACCCCATCTTAAATGACGCTCTGCTACCAATTCGCCCCAGTACCCAATACCCAGCGTACCGGCAGAAGTAGCAGTTCCTGGAGGATCTCCCACGCCATTGTACAGTTTCTTCGTGGTCAGCGTATTAGAAGTGCTAAAAGATTGTAGTACCTGAGGAAAGGATTTATTAGTGCCTACACGTAAGCCGATTCTCAAGATTGGCTTCGTTCGAAATTGCTCATACAAAAAGTAAAGCTCCGCAGGATCTACACGTGGATCTAGTTTATGCTCTTTGTCTGCTTTCAAAAGTTGCACCAAATAAACCTCGGAGTTCAATTCATCATCGATGAAAATATACACCTGTGTAATTAGCTTGAATGCTCTAATTCGCTCTTCTTTTGAATAGCCTCCTTCTTTGGTCGGAAGCTCAAAACCACCCTGAAGACGCTGAGGAATATTCGCCAATCGACCTTCCTCATAGTCACGCTCAGCGGCACCAAGTTTTTGACTCCAAGTCTGCCCAAAGGCTAGTGTTCCGATGAATAAACATCCGATAATAATCAGTAATCTGTGCATCCAATAATGTTTTTTTATAGTCAGTTACTCTCCTGAGTCACCAGATAAGACCTTCTTAAAATACTCATCGCCTTCTGGTAGTCCTTCACAAGTGATCTGATAAGCTATGTCATCTTCTTTTGCCACGAACTGTCTCCATTCTACACGGGTCATATTACGATTTAGTAGTGAACAGATCTGCGCGATCATGCCATTTGCTGTAGTTTCAAATGATCGAATCAATCCATCCTTGGCGGCAGTCATCAAAGAATTCCCGTCTGGATGAAAATCAATTGCCCAAACCCAATCCGTATGATCATCCAAGACCGTAGGAAGATCATAAATATTGTCGGGATCCATATCCCAGACTCTTACCGTATTATCTCTACTAGCAGCGGCAACTAATTCGTCGTCCTTGCTAAAATCAATATCCGTCACTGGTGCGGTGAAACCTTTCAAATCAGGACCGTACTCGGCCTTCTTATCAATATCCCAGAGCGTCACGTATCCAAATGAGTTGTCGTTGAAATTACCGCCAATCGCAAGAATTTGTCCACTCTTGCTGAACTCAATCGCAGCCACTGAAAGATTAGACATATTGTTACGTAGAATCTGCCGAGGATTAAGGTTCTCAGCGTTTAGATCATAGAGAAATACCTCTCCTGTTCTACAACCGATTGCCAACAAATTACCATCTGGTGAAATGGACATAGAGGTCGGCGGTGCCTCTACTGTAGTTAACAGCGAAGTCTTGACAAAATCATTGAAAAGTACTTGACGATCAATACCTACAGAGATAAAGCCTGAGTTGTCAGGTAAGAAAATCAAATCTTCCACTGGACCCCTATGACTCTCAATTCGCTTCACTCCTGTGCTAGGGTTTTGTAGATCCAATAAGTCAATCTCATCTCTACTAGTTGCCAAAGCCAAGTATCGCTCATTTGGGCTAATATTGACCACTCTATTCACTTGCTCATTTCGATAAATCTCGTCGTAATCCCGTGTAGCAACGTTCCAACGTAACAATCGACCATCTCCTCCCGCTGAGTACATTCGATTTCCATCTTGCGAGTAGGTCACTGATCTTACAGCAACTTCTCTTTCAAAATCATTTTGAGGCTTATGACCATGATATTCATTTAATGTAGAGTCAGCCAATTGCTCGGAGCGCTCACGCGTCATCGTCTCTATGTTTTCCTTGAAAATCGAGTTTTGAATCAAACCTTGCAATCCGTAGTACGCACCAGCATATACATCACCATTGTACTTCTTACTTGGGTCCTTATATTGTTGATAAAAATCATAACCCTGTTTTGCAACTAAACCTTTCAGTTCAGGATCAGCGACTCCTTTCGCTTTGATTGCCATCGACTGTGCAACTGCTTGGAAACGAAGCCTTCTGGCATTTTCTTCCTGCCGCTTTGCTTCTTCTGTTGCTGCCACGGCTGCTAATCTACTTAGCTCGGCTTGATCTCTTGCCTCCACCGCTGCCACTCTTTGCACGTTGGCTTCATCCCTTGCTTTTACCGCTTGGTTTTGTGCAACTACCGCCAGCGCTCGTTGTCGATCCGCTTCATCTTTTGCAGCAACCGCTTCCAATCGCTGTTCCTCAGCCTCTTCTCTTGCTCGCTCTGCCCGTTCTTTTTCTAAGATTGCCAAAGACTCTTGCTTCCTTGCTTCAGCCGCCGCCTCTGTGGCAGCCACTGCGTTTTCATCTGCTATTATTTTTTGTTTTTCAGCCTCAGTCGCCTTTAGGTTGGCATAGACCACTAGGAAAAGTGCTCCAATCGCAATCGCACCGGCAATGATGGCAAAAGTCCTAATGAAAGCCACCTTTCGCTTCTGAAGTAGGATTTTATTGGCTTGCTCAGTTTCATAGGCTTTCTCTGACGTCTCCAGGAAAACCATTGTTCGCTCATACGCCTGGTTATACCGCGACCCCCAGACAAGTGTAGGACTGTTTTCTTCTCTCCAATTGAGTGCCATTTGCAGGTCAGGCATCTTCCAAAGCGTCGTTTTACCTTCTTGGAATTTCGTCGCTGCATCAGAGAGCTTTTTGTACATCTGAGAGGCACGAGACTCTTCATCCAACCAGATTTTCAGTCGGTCCCATATTCGCATAAGACTTTCGTGAGAAACATCCACCACTGTATCACTTTCCAATCTGATACCATGTGGAGGCATTAACAAAGATCTTCCCGGCTCTCTGAACCGATCAACAATCCGTTCTACTTCATCCTCTGAGACACCCGCAATAGCAGCAATCGTACTGAGTTTGGTAGGGCGCCTGATACCTTGATTCTCAGAACCTCTTTCGGTCAGGGCTTTGAACATGATCTCGCAAATCTCCTTTTCACGCTTATTCAGCGAGTCATAGGCTTCATTTGCATGTTGTGAAAGCGCCTGCTTAAGCGTTCCAATCGCCTGATAATGACGGAGATCCATTGGCTCTCCTTCTTTCCTATGGTCTACCCAATACTGCCAAGTACGCATCAGCGCATGCTGAAGGATAGGCAACTGATCAGGGTTATCTCCTAGGTCGTTTAGTAATTGCTGCGTCAAACGAGGTGATATTTTACCTCCACCTACTGCCACTGGCCCTTCTATGATCATTCGCTTCTGATCTCTCGTCATCTGAGGAATCAAATAGTGAGAGTCATTGATCATCTGCGTCAAAGCAGGGTATTTAGCACATTCACCAATAAAATCCGAACGCATCGTCAATGCAACATAGATCGGCTGATCTAGGTAGTTTGATGCTTCTAGCAACAAATTAACAAAAGCTGCTGCTTCGTTCTGATCTGACTGACCGCTTTCCATTTGCGAGAAGCGGAAAAGTTCTTCGAACTGATCCACGAGGATCAATACATTTTGAAAATCGTCTGTTTTCAGTTGCTTAATCACTTCCACCAAACCAAGCGACGAGCTTCTTAGCACCGTACTAATGATGGTCTTACGGATGAGCTTATCCTCTTCTGCTAGCGCATGAAAGGCCGGATCTTTCACCAGCAATGCCTCTGCAAGGTTATCAATCGGTCCCCCACCAGGACGGCAGGTGACGACATTCCAATTGGAACCTGCGGACGTCATAAAGCCACCATGTAGTGTCGGTATCAACCCACAAAACACAAAAGAAGACTTACCACTACCTGAGGCGCCCAGAATGGCCGCAAATCTATTATCAGCTAATTTCTGAAGTGCCTCATCACTTTGACCTTCACGGCCAAAAAATAAATGGCTCTCTTCGACGCCAAAAGGGCGCAAGCCTGGGAACGGATTGATTAACTGCGTGATATCTACAGAGCCGCTAAGGGCTGCATCTTCCACAATGTCTAAATTTTGATCACTCATGACTGATTAGGGTTGAGTTGGACTAAAAATGGTGCTAGTTGCTCGGCTTTCAAGTTATCAGATGCTTTAAGCACGAGGGTATGTGTTTTTTCAAATTGCGATACGTCTATCTCTTCATTATTGGAAAGATAAACGGCTTTCACCTTCAAGGGCTTGGATCTTCCTAAGCCCGGTGCTTTTAGAAGATCAGACAGTTTGGTCCTTATCCACTCCGAGTTGGCTTCGCCGTAGTATATAATTGAACCGTCGCATCTTCGCAAATTCTCCTGATGTACGGTTCTGATCTCCGATACATCTCCTTCAAATACGGGCTTAAGAACCCTGATACCTTGTTTTTCAAGTAATTCAGCTAGCTTTTCCGAGGCTTTAAAATCGGCTTTGTCAGAAATCAAATACACTTGCTTCTCGCTGGAAGCTAATTCAGCATCTGACAGCTGCGTATACTTTCTGAAATTGATTCTTCCTCCAGTGAGCAGCTCTTCCTTGATAATCGCTTTCAACTCCTGCAGTTGTATTTGCAAGACCTCTGCTTCGTCAAGCATGGCAGCTTTGCTCTTGATGTCTTCTATAAACAGTCTTTGTCGTTCTGAAACGTTCTTAAGATCTGGAGAAAGCCATATTAATCGACTGAATGGCTTTTCGTTATTATGTTTCTCATTATAGGCGACCATTTCAGTCGTAAAAATATCCGCTATGTTATTTTGGACTTCCACAACAGACATATCAGACCCTAGAGGTTTGTAACCGTAGTCCTCTCCGATCAAATGTATTGATAACCTACATTTCGCCAAGTCCTCTCTGACAGAATGCTCCAGTTCAGCCAAGTCTTTTGGCAAAGCTCTGGAGGGTAAGACTTCATACCCATGACTTTTAAGCTCTCGCTTGATCATATCCCTTTGCATGAGCATATCAAGACCCGTACTTGCTAGGTATACTGTTTTTTCTCGCGGCGTATCTTTCAGCGGTGCAGTCGCTGTCACATTTGACTCTACGACGCCAATGATATCATAAGCGATATCAATCAACTTCATCCAGTAACCACGTTCTGAATCAGAACCAAAGAAACGGTGGTATTCAACCGTTTTACCAGTAGTTCCTTCAAAATAGAACAAATCATAGCTGATCAGAGCTGCTAGGGAGGGAAACTCCTCATCTACGTCAAAATTATTCTTTCTGATTTTAAATAAGCGGCTAACACCATCAACGAATAAATCATCCTGCCCCTTTTTCTTCTCAACCCAGGCCGAAATTTGATCCATCGCTATGTTTTGTCGCTTCATTTCTGGCGTCAACAAGCATAAGACAGCAGCGGCATGTTCAAGTTGAGTCGCCGATAGAGCATCCGCCTCAACCATGACCACCTTTGCTTCATCTTTTTGGAGCTGAGACAATAAGGTTTGTAGAAATTTATGAAAATTTCTCACCCAGCCATCCTGAAGACCTTCTATGGGTTGGTCGTCGCTCGCTGAATAAACAAGTAGTATGTCCTGATCTTCTTTCATTTAGGTTGTTTACTTCTTTTGAAAAGACGCTGTAGGTATATTAATTAATTAAATATGCTTAAATCAAATTTCTCTGCTTCTTGCTTTCTAAAATCATGGTTAATAATCTTAATAAAAATATCTGCAATATCGATGTGCATTGACATCAAGTTAAAAAGTTGTTCTTTTCTGATCAGAAGCATCGTACAATCCTCTATGCAGTGTGCTTCGATATCAAATTGCTCTGATTCCAATAATTTACTATCCCCAAATAGGGTATTTCGACCTAGTATCTTTTTCACACCTGAAGGATCTGTCATTTCGATTTTCCCTTTGAGAATGATGTATATCGGCGCATTTCCTTTGTCCCCTTTTTCAATCACAGCGGTCCCTGCTGTCACGCGAATCTCCTCAACACTTTCGACAAGATAGCAGATTACCTCTCCAGGGATCTCCTCAAACTCCACCATATTCTTGAATTGCAATAGCCTTTCGATATAGCGTAATTCTTGATGATATTCCTCGCCTTCCTGCAGATAGACAGGAGGAAGTATCGCCTTATCAAGTTCTTTCTTGATCGATGGCTTTAATCGTTTCACGTGATAGTGATAAGCACCATGATCCATCTCATAAATCACCAAAGCAGCAGTTTGCCTTAGGATAGGGTCAGGATTAAATAGATTTGCAATGAGATCATTACTGACTTCATTGTTGCCCAAACGTAAAATCCTAAACATTGACAACGCTTTTGTATAACGCGTAATCCTGTTATAATCTCTGTTGATGACCTGCTTGAGCAAATCCTCATAACTTTCAAAATCTTCCGGGGGGTAATAGCTAATGAGCCTTTCCAGCCTATCTTTTGCCTTCAGATCATCCATCACTGGGAGGATTTTAGGCTTCAGCTCGTCATCAATAAATACATCCAGCATTTCACAAGCAAACATGACTGAGTCAGTCGTATCCGCCTCGATATTCTCTTTCACTAACTTGACATTCTGAGGATCATAAATCATCGAGAGCAACATAAAAATATTGTCATAATTGACCTTATTTTCTTCTTTGATCGCTTCACGTAACATAACGTCAAGATCCTCAATATTTGGGATATCCTCTAATGTCTTTGTATTCCAAGCAATGTTACCGATAAGGTCTTCAATTACTAACTGGATTCTAGCTTTCTGGTGGTCCTTTGCCTCGAAACCCATATAACTCAGGGAATTCAGTACTTCAGATACAATCAAGCGATCAGGATAATCAATCTTTTTCCATAAGAGCTCGGTTGCTTTTTGACCTCCAACCCGTCCCATGATCTGAATCGCTCGGAATCGAGTATCATCCACCTGACCCGTTTTGTAGAATGCTGCATCCAAAGTATGCAACGCCGCCTCTCCTATGTGCACAAGTGCTGACATAGCCGCATTGCTATAGATCGATAAGTGTAGGTTCTCAACCAACACAGGCCACATTTCTGGTCTTTTGAGTAAACCTGAAGTTTCTAGTGCCGCAATACGGACCTCAGGATTAATATCACGTAGTGCTTCTAGGACGAAGACAATGTGCTTATCTTCGGTAATTTTAGCAAGTAAATGAGCTCCAAGTGCACGATCTTTCGGCTCTGTGGATCTAATGAGATCACGTATACTCATCTCAGTTAACTCATAGTCAGCCGCTTTTTGAAGGACTTCACACGTTTTATTCCCTGCTTCGATCGTGTCAGGATCTTGCTCGGTTTTCAGCTCTTTCCGAATGATGTCCAAAGCTTGAAAAAGCTCGACTTCAGCCAATTTCTGGTAAGCAAACTTGCGAACGGATGGGAACTTGTTCTTTAATAAATCAAGGCAGGTGAATTGAAATACCAATGGGTCTACCAATTCAAAAATTCTGAGTGCGTTAAAGACTCTAGGTTCCTCAGGGCTATCTAGTTGATTTTTGATCACATTGATCACTGTATGCTCATTCCTCTTCCCTGAATTGGCCATCATATCTTTTTGAATCAGCAAGGTCTCCTTCAGTGTCTCTTTGTACTGCAAGTACAACTTACCAGCAAGGAAAATCACGACCATTGCTAATACGAGTAGTAAGTACGAGTAGTGTATCAACTCAAAGTACACCAACAATCCTAAAGCAAGCTGTGCGGTACCCGCCAAAAAAGTAGCAAACTCATTGACTACACCTTCTATACGTGTTTGCACATCAAAACGGATTTTGATGTTAAAGGGCAAAAAGAATAATTTAAAGGCCGGCGACTCGAGCGCATCCCGTAAGGAGAATGTAAAAGCCTTGGCGGACACCGCAAACATAAAGAAGAGTAGAAATTCGCCGCCCTCAGTCATCACCTCGTAACCAAATACATGACCTGTCACAATACTTCCAACGGTAAACAAAATTAAGATTACTGGCATCGTCATCAAGGCAATCTTCAGCCCGAATCGGCCAATGATAATATCATTGATAAAACTCTGAATAACAAAACTCATGATGATGATTGTTCCTCCAAAAAAAGAAAGGAAATCATTCAAATCTTGCTGCTTAACTTCAGAAGTAATTGGGTCTGTAAAATAGATCTCAACAGTGGAGTAAAAAGTATAATCAACAAAAACAGCTGCGCCAGCTGAGAAGATCAAAAACAATGAAAGAAGCCTTGTAAAGCGATTTTTAAAGATCCAAGGATAGGAAATCTTCTGCAGCTTCTCACCCTTCACCTTTTCGGTTACCTTATTAATATTCCAATAAATCGATATATAGACCGTGAAGTATAAGATCCCTGCTGCCGCGAAGCCAGCTACGAAAAGGAGATCGTATGTATCATCAAACACATCAAGTCTTGTAATTAACGGAATAGAGAAGAAAGCAATCATCGTTGCCGTTAACTGCCCGGTATCGATACCACCAATAATTCTTTTTGCTTGTTTGGTATCGAACAATCGACCAAAAATTCCCCAGAAATTAAGTAGCGTTATTGCATTGATCGGTCCGACCATTACAAACAGCATGAATGGGAAATATTTGAAAATACCGTCTACATCGTATTCGATAAAATAGAACGAAGCTCTTAGACCCGCTACAAACCAAAAAATCAAAAAAGCATTAAGCACTACAAGCGTAGAAAACTTAATTTTCGATTGTAGGTATACGAAACCAGCCGTTGTGACTATTCCTAAGGCGCCTGTGATAAAGAATGCCTTTCCAAGGTACTCCTCACCCATTTCCTGGATAAAAAGTGACTGAGCACCCACATCATAGGACGCTAAAAAAACACCCATGAAAAAACCCAGACCCAGAAGCAAATATATTTGCTTCTCTTCGCCCTCTTCTCCGCCTAAAAACTTTACTAATGCTTGTAACAACTAATATTAAGTTTAAACCCACTTAAAAATATGCAAAAAAAATCATCTGCTTCAACCTTTAGTTGAACAATTTGATTTTTTGTATTAAAACTGAATGTCAATTTGTGGAATTTGCCTATCAAGCAAGCCACGTAATATTGTACTGGACCGTGAATTGCATTGATAAGATATCAGAAATCAAATATTTCATTGACAATGCGATACGTATTTGCATGAGCCTCTATTATTTGTGCAATTTTCGGACTGTACCCACCACCCATACAAATGACCAAAGGCAAGCCTCGTTTCTGACACCAGTCAATCACCAGCCGATCGCGTTCCTTACACCCTTGATTCGTAAGCCCTAAGCGACCCAACTTATCTGTACTCAGGACATCAACACCCGCCTGAAAAAACACAAAATCAGGATTGAAATTATGTTCGATCAATTTTATTTTTTCACGCAACGTATTTAGGTATATATCATCAGATGTGCCATCTGCGAGTCCTACATCCATATCTGATATCTCTTTCCTGAGTGGATAATTGGAGGCACCGTGCATGCTGAAGGTGAAAACATCCTCATTTTGAGCAAATACTTGAGCCGTTCCATTTCCTTGGTGTACATCCAAATCTATGATCGCTACACGCTTTGCTAGACCAGAAGTCAACAGATACTGTGCGGCAATGGCTTGGTCATTGAGTAAGCAAAAACCTTCTCCATGATCTGTAAATGCATGATGAGTGCCGCCGGCGATGTTACAAGCTACACCATACTGCAACGCATAATGCGCACACTGAACCGTCCCACCAGCGATAAGAATTTCTCGTTCGATCAAATCAGTGGACAAAGGGAAGCCCGTTTTCCTGATTTCGGACTTGCTCAAAGTAAGACGCTGCAACTTCTCTAGATACGCATGGCTATGAACCGCCAATATATCAGGCATGAGAGCTGGTTCTGGTGCAAAAAAATTATCTTTTTTTAATGTCCCTTCGTGTAGTAATTGTTGAGGGAGTAGCTCGTACTTTTCCATCGGAAAACGATGCCCTTCAGGTAACTGTAATACATACTCGGAACACCATGCTACCTTTAACATGTCTGAGGAACTAAGACTACTACTAACAAGTTTTATAGAATTGTAATTAGTTGCTCTCGCGGAGTGTGCTTTTTCCTTTGCGGGCTAAGCTAGCATTGTACTCTATTTGATAGCCGATGGTTAGCGCAAATTGATGTGGTCGCACTTCAAAATTTTCGTAGTAGCCAACCCACTCAAAATCAGGAGACCCATTGAAGCCTAGATTAGAGTGAGCGTGCACATACCGGGCATCCAAAAGGATTCTTGACCCATTGGCAAAATCAAAAGAGGCCCCGAAGCCTGCTGTGACGCCATATTGCAATCTATTGCCTTCCGTTATCAAGCGCTGGTTGTCAGCATTACGAGCTCCTTCCCTAAATACTACTTGATAGGTTACTGGGAATTCCTGGAGGAGCTCCTCTTCCGAGAAAAACTCATCAAATTCCTCTAAACTCAACCCTCCATTTGCGCCAAGCCAATAATTGAGCTCAGTCCCACCATTGACATACATCTGAAAGGGGGAATTACCAAAACTGAAATTAACGCGGAGCATAAAAGGGGCTGATAAGTAATGATTTTTAATATACGTTTTTGCGGGTGTGGTAAAGAGTGTATTCTTCAGCTCCTTTTCAATTCTTTTATAATACACCTCTGTATGAACACTATAACGGCGATTAGCTGTGTAAGTAAATAGTATGCCTGCCAAAATATCGAAGTCGTTAGCTACTTCGAAGGTATCTTCATAGGTATCTGACTGGAAGTCATGTAGGGTGAGTTGACTACCTGCCTTGACCCCAAACCAGTACTGACCAAAGGCCAAAGACATGGATGTGAAAACTAAAAATACCGTGAGGAAAATACGTGCCATAGCTATTGAATAGTAACAAGTTTAAATATTTCCGCAATCAATTAGACAAAACTAATAAACATTTAATGAGCGCACGTGCTCGACAATTGTTGAGAAACTTCACATAATGTGCTCAAATATCACTAAATAATTGCTTTAAAAACTATATTTACGGTTTTAGCAAGAAGCGTGAGACCATGTGGTCGATGTTATGCAAGAGTGTATGAGTGCAAGAGTGTATGAGTAGCATAAAGAAGTTTTTGGTAATCGTGCTAGTGATTGGTTCCTTTTTAGGTCACGCACAGCAACCAGAAATATATAATCAGTTTTTCATGAACCCCTACCTGTATAATCCAGCGTATGCGGGGGTCGAGGGCCATACTGTGATTTACGCATTGTACCACAATCAGTGGGCCAATATCGAAGGAGCTCCGCAGATTTCCCATGTCTCCTTTCATACACCTCTCAAGGGTGGTATCGGTATCGGAGCGATGGCTTTTAATGATACGCAAGGCCTACTAAGCAAAACACAAGGAAAAATTTCTGCTTCTTATTTGATCACAATGGATCGAGAGCATCACTTACGATTGGGTATGTCTATAGGAGGCGGTACCCAAGGGGTCAATTTTGGTGAACTAGATGATCCCTCTGATCCAGCTTTTCTCAATATTTCACAAAACACCTCTTACCTGTTATCCGACTTTGGTGCTACCTATCACTTTGGGCATTTCAATCTAGGCTTCTCTATTCCTAACCTAATAAGTTACGATCAGTTTCAATCAGAGTCACTGTCCCCTCTTCGTGTAAAGCCGTTAGACAATATGATGTTCAAAGTGAATTATAGAGGTCATATTAGCCATGATCTTGCTATCGAGCCACACTTGATTTACCGATTTAGCAACATAGTGCCTGATCAACTGGAAGGAACCGTGATCTTTCACATCTACCATGTCATGTGGGCGGGTGCTACTTATCGACAAGACAATACTTTTGCTGTCACTATAGGTGCCAAAATTAAGGAGAAGATTGCTGTTGGGTATGGTTATGAGTTGGGTAACCTAAACATATCCAACTTACTAGGGCCTACACATGAAATCCATATAGGCTTTCATCTAGGATCGAAGAAAGCGCATGCCTCTCACGTTTCCTCTTTTATCAAAAGTCATCAGTTGTCGCCTGAACAGCGCGCTACACTTGCCGCTAAAGAGAGAGAGGAACAATTGCAAGAGTTGCAAAGCTCTCGATCTACACCTCAAGCTGGTGGTGATGAACTCTCTATCGCTGGAAGATCTGCTGATAGTTCAGATGAACTAAGTATTGCCGGTGGTCAGTCGGCTAATGACGAAACACAATCGGGCGAGACTGCTAGTAGCGATTCGGAAGTTGAGAAAAAATGGACAGTTGATACCTCTTCTCCACAAGCTGTCAGGACCAACCCATTTGGAGAACAAGAAAAAGCACTGGTAATCAAAAGCTTCGATGAGCAAGGTGAAGAGATCTATGCTGTGGCATGGGAGCCAGTAGAAGAAAACTGGGAGCTCATGGAAGATGAGGCACCCATCATTCGTAAGTCCTCTGATGGAACCAGCGAATTAGGTGTTAAATACCTAAGAGAAAATGCCGATGGTCAAAAGCAAATGATTGTGAAATGGGAACCCGTTGTGACCAAAAATCAAATGGATGACCTGATGGCAGGTAGTTCTACTTCAGAGATTGTCGCTCAAAACATAAGTAACAGTGCCGCCGCAAGTACTCCACCGGAAACTGAACCAACGGTTGACAACAGCCAGCCAACCGAGAGGAATGTAGCAGCCTTTATTTCAGACAGCACCCCCCCTAGTGATGCTACGGAAAGTGCTCCAATTGAAGATAGCATTGACAATGGAAATGTGGTTGACACCAGTCCGAATAACGCTCTACCGGTTGATAATCAACTCCGTGAGTCGACGCCTGATGCCAGCGTAAGTGAAGTGGCTACCACTCCTTCTAATACTCCTTCAGCAGACACTGAAGAGCGATCTAAGGGGGATGAAAACCTAACAGGGGACTTCAGGTCTCACGAAGAGTTGGCTGCCTCTGATGACCATTTGGAGGTGACCAGAGGAGATAATATGCTCGAGTTACCAGCTGGATACTACCTGATTGGAGGCGCCTTTGAAGAGTTTGAGCATGCAGAAAATTTAAGTGATCAGCTATTCGAAAAAGGCTATCACGATGTGATTGTGGGTTTCTTGAGTGCACGAGGTTACTACTACACAGTGGTCTCAAGACATGATAGCCTTAATCAGGCCAATTCTTCAAAAAATAGTGTGAAACAAAGGCCTTCGATGAAAGAAGTCTGGGTGCTAAAAGTCAATAATTGATCGAAATGAAAATTCGTTTAACCGTAGCTTACTGGGTTATTTTTCTGACTGGCTTATTGAGTTTTAATGCTCAGGCCCAGGTAAAACCGTACATCAATTCAATCAGCCCTACCTCTGGCAATGTTGGAGAGACCGTAACGATCGTGGGCTCCGGCTTCCCTACCAATACAACTGATCTTATTGTAAGCTTTGGCGGAGGCAATGGGACGATTGTTTCTACCAGCGCGACGTTGATACAGGTAACCATACCTGCGGCGGCGGCCTACAGCGAGATCCAAGTTATTAATACAAGCACAGGATTTTCGGCAAGTTCCCGTGAGCAGTTCGCCATTAATTACGGAGGTGACACCTTCAATGGACTGATCCCCACTCAGGTACGCGATCTTTTTGACGATGTCCAGAATATCCCAATCACCTTTCCTACAGGCAGTCAACAGCTCTTTCCGTATGATATCTGTCTTTGTGATTTTGATGGCGATGGTAAGCCAGACATGGTAGCGACGGCGCAGGATAACGGCACACTTCGAAAAGCCAAAAGAGTAGTTTTTAGAAATGAAAGCACAATTAACACGACTGTATTTACGCCCGTGCTCGAATTGGCTAATCAGCCTTCTCTCAATGTCAATTGCAAAGACCTAAATGGTGACGGTAAGCCAGACCTAGTCGTCAGTCAATTGGGAAGCGAAACAGGTACTAATGATTTAGAGGTGTATTTGAATACTTCTACAGGAACAACCATTTCCTTCAACTCACCTACCTTCTTAGTGCTTCCCAGAGAAGCAAATAATGATTTGAGAGAACCCGCCAGGATTGAATTAGTAGATGTAGATCTCGATGGAAAAATAGATATTGTGTCCTCTACCTCTGGGAGTAACCTGATTGATATATTTCTCAATACGAGTAGTAATCAGACCACCTTAACATTTGCAGCTAGTAGTACCATTGATGCAAATGGCGACCCTCAACGTGAAGTTCGACCCTTCAAGCTAGCTGATTTGAATCAAGATGGTTTGCTAGACTTAGTTACGGCGTCTTTTGGTAGCACCAAATTTTACTTTTTAACAAATCGTAGTACCACTGGGAATGTTCGTTTTGATGATCCCGTGGAGGTACCTGTTAGTGGCCAGTTGGAGATCCAGTTTATAGATCTAGCCGACCTAAATGGGGATAGTTTTCCCGAAATTATTATCAGTGACGGAGCTTCTACCCAAGCCGGTGAAATCATCATAGCCGCAAATACCACTGGCAGCCCAGCGGGTACTATTAGCTTTGGCGCTATCAGCAGATTTAATATTGGGGCTGGTCCTTGGGGGGTTGCTTCTTCTGATCTGGATGGAGATGGAGATATTGACCTAGTCATCACTTCAGTAAATCAAACTGTCAGGCAAGTCACCTTGATGGCAAATAAAAGTACCACGAGTTCCTTTGATTTTGACCGATTTCAGTTAGTAACCACTGATAATACAAGAAATATTAAAATCATGGATATCAATGGAGACGCAAAACCTGATATCCTTGCCACGTCTAATTCAAGAACGCTCTCTCCTGGAAATGTTGCGATTTTCAATAACAGAAACTGTGTGACACCCATACTGAGTCCTACAACCGAAACATACTGCCCCGGGAATTCATTGATAATGACGGCTACTGCAGGTGCCGCCTCAACGTATGCATGGGAAGTAAGTTCAGACGGTGGCAGCAATTTCCAAACCAGACAAACCAGTGCCTCGAACACCTACGACGTAGGGTTGGACGGCTTAAACACCACAAACATCAGTGTCCGTGTGCGGGTGACCTCCAATGATGGTGAATGCTCAAGCCTTTCCAATACGGCTGCGCTTACCGTCAACACAAATACACCAAGTAACCCATCGATTACGGCAGGTGCCTCTGTCTGTGAGGGGGCGACTATTTCATTGAACTCTACCTTAGTAGCCGATTCGTATTTCTGGATAGGGCCTGATGGGTTTACCAGTTCGGTAAAAAATCCAACGATCACAAATGCCACTGCCGTGAAGGCAGGTGTCTATAGTTTGCAAATTCAAAATTCAAATGGCTGTAAGAGCCAGATCGCTACATCAACAGTCCTAGTATTAGCAACCCCTACACCTACTTTTGCCAACATCGGCGAAACCGTCTTTTGTACAGGAAAGACGACGACGTTAGAGACGTCCACTTACGAGGGTTTTACCAATCAGTGGAATGTAGGCGGCACTCCGGTCCCAGGAGAAATCAATACCCAATTCATTGCAGATGCAACCGGGGTGTACTCCTTGACACTGATCAGTGCCACCAACAGCGCTTGTCAGTCTGTGAGTAGCCCACAAACGATCACCGAAGTAGACCCACCACAGCCCTCTATCACCGGTGCTCAGGCAATCTGTGTAGATGTAGCGCTTACCCTTTCATCCGACATCACAGCAAGCCCTGATTTGACGGTACAGTACGATTGGGATATCACACAAGGCGCTACCCTTATACAGGAAGGTGCTGCAGATACGATTTCGGTCACTCTGACCAGTGCTAATACCTACACAGCAACACTTGTCACCCGATATACAACCGTCAATAACTGCTTTGCAAGCGATACACAAACAATTACAGCCAGCGACATCCCTGATATTCCTATCACTGCTGCTACCACTATCAAATGTCCAGGCGACAGTCTTCTACTAGAACTTCCGGGAGATCTAACGGATATCAATTGGAGCACAGGAGATGCAGGAAGTACTACTTTTGC
>JBLHTU010000058.1:0-18084 GCA_047627515.1 Cyclobacteriaceae bacterium
CATACTTTTTTCCTCATGAAATAGTACGGTGGATCATTGGACTGACAGGCCTCACATTTTGGGGATTCGTCGTTTCGTTCTTTAGGATTCCAAAATTCACCCCTCCTACTGGAGAAAATTTAGTGGTTGCACCTGCTGAAGGCAAAGTAGTGGTAATAGAGGAGACACACGAGCCCGAGTATCTCAAAGAGCAAAGGATTCAGGTCTCCATCTTCATGTCACCACTGAACGTCCATGTCAACAGAACCCCCGTTGATGGTGTTATAAGCTACTTTAAATACCACGCAGGGAAATTTCTTGTGGCTTGGCACCCAAAATCGAGCACAGAAAATGAACGGACAACGATCGCGTTCAAACGAGCAAATGGATCTGAAATCTTGATGCGCCAAATAGCAGGAGCGGTAGCAAGGCGAATTAGATTTTATAAAAAAGAAACTGACAAAGTTCAATCAACCGATGAAGTTGGATTTATTCGATTTGGCAGCAGAGTAGACTTATTTCTACCACTTGACGCAGATATCAAAGTCAAGATCGGAGATAATACAACTGGGGGAGAAACAATTATTGCCCAGCTTCCTTCTTAAAATAGAGAAAAAGACTAATTTCAAGCTTGTTCAACTAAGCTAAAATATGTCAAATCTGAAGTTCGCTGGTTTTTGGTTGCGGTTTGTCGCCTATTTAATCGATCTTATTATCGTACAGGTGGTGCAGTCAATCCTAATCATACCCATCCTAGCATTAATAGGCCTCAATCTTGCCTTTGGAGAAGGGTTTGAAGACTTAAAGGTCATGGATGAAGCTGATTTTTTTGTAGTTGCCGAAGGGGTCTTTAGCACTGTTACCACATTTATTTTACTAACCAGCTCTGTCCAATTACTGTACTATTCCATCATGGAAGCAAGTAAGTTTCAGGGTACATTTGGTAAAATTGCCTTAGGTCTTCAGGTTACCAATCTAGATGGAAGCCCAATTGATTTTCCGAAAGCACTACTCAGAAATTTTGCTAAAATCATTTCTAGCGCCCTGTTTCTTTTAGGTTATATCATTGCTGGAATCACTGAAAAAAAGCAGGCATTGCATGATTTGATTGCTAGCGCTGTTGTTATCAGAAAATGATTCACCGCAAGTAAACCCTCCTGCTAACTAGGGCTTCTTTTCTAGATCCAGAAAGATACTTTTTCCAGATACTTCTGATCGATCGAATCAAAGCTGTCTAGCTGATCACTATCCACATCAAGGACTCCTATCAATACCCCTTTCTGATAGATCGGCAGAACGATTTCGGATTTCGAATCTGAACTACAGGCGATATGCCCAGGGAATTCATCCACATTTGGTACAATCAATGTTTTCTTCTCAGACCATGCTGTACCGCAGACACCTTTACCAGGTTTGATACGCGTACAGGCAATAGGCCCTTGAAACGGTCCAAGCACCAGCTCATCACCCTTCACTAGATAAAACCCAACCCAGAAAAAATTCATCCCGTACTTAAGTGCCGCAGCAATATTTGCTAAGTTGGCAATGAGATCATCTTCACCTGTGACCAACGCCTCAATCTGCGGCATTAGTTGTTCGTATTGGGCTCGCTTATCTCCTACTTGTTCTACTATTAATCCCTCAGCCATTAGAGTCTTTTTAAATTCTTTTTAGTCAATATACTGTCAACCTCACCAGTGTTTAGGGTATCAGATGGTTCGAACAACATAATCCAGGTTTCAGTTTCCGCGAAGGGCCGGTGTCGTCTACCTCTAGGAACAGTAATACATTCTCCCTCTTCCAAAATGATGGTCTCGTCCTCCATTTCAATACTCAGCTGACCCTTCACTACATAAAAGAACTCATCTTCGACTTCATGGCTATGCATCACAAAGTCTCCTTGCACTTTGGCAATCTTGACTGCTTGACCATTAAGCTCTGAGACGATCATGGGACTCCATAATTCTTCAATAGCGTTAAAGGCATTTATTAGATTATGCTTTTTCATAAATATTTAATCGATCTCTTCCTACTTCACGCATAGTCATCAGCTTTCCTTTATAGACCGGCGCAGATATCCCTTTTTCAAAAGAATGGGCAGCAGTGAAAACACGAGCCTCATCCCATAAATCGGCATCAATAAATGATTGCAAGGTTGCAGCACCGCCTTCAACAATAAGAGATTGAATTCTTTTTGCATGCAAATCAGTGAGTAGATCTCGAAGAAAATCACCGCTGGTCAACTTAATCTCATTTTCATTGATTAAGGTGCCCGTTTGATGGTACCGGTAGGTTGTCACTTCGTTGTCAAATATTGATTTATCCATAGGTAGCACTTGCTTATGATCAATCACTATGCGTATAGGGTGACTCCCCGACCAATCTCTCACTGTCAGCTTAGGATCGTCATAAAGTACTGTATTCTTACCCACGAGTATGGCATCTTCTTGTGCACGCCAACTATGAACTAGCTGCCTAGATCGTGGCCCACTGATCCATTTGGAGTCATAGTTCTCTCTTGCAATGAACCCATCATCCGTTTGTGCCCACTTTAGAATCACATATGGTCTCTGTTGCCCAAAATAAGTATTGAATCGTCTATTAAGAACCTTGGCGTCTTCCGACAAAAAACCTGAAATAACTTCTATGCCCGCTGCAGCTAGTTTATCAATTCCTCCTCCGTTGACCAATGGGTTTGGATCTTTTTGAGCGATGATCACACGTTTTACCTGATGCTTTACTAGCAAATCGGCGCATGGTGGCGTCAGGCCATGATGGGCGCATGGCTCCAAGGTAACGTAGAGGTCAGATTGTGCCAACACCTTCGCATCCAACAAAGAGCTTATCGCAGCAACCTCTGCATGAGCCCCTCCATACTGATGATGATAGCCCTCACCAACAATCTTGTCTTCATGTACGATTACGCAACCAACCAATGGATTTGGACTGACATGTCCTAGCCCTTTTGAGGCCAACTCCAATGCTCTACGCATGTATTTCTCTTGGGGAACCATCATGAGTTGCTAAATTCGTAACAAATATGGTCATGGTGGTTAAAGCAAAAGATTTTTTAAGCAACGCATCCGAGTTATTAGGAGAGATATATGACAGAGAAGAGGCCGCAAGTCTTGTCAAATGGCTCCTAGAAGACTTAGCAAACATTTCTTTAGCTGGCTTACTAGCCGATCAGATGCTTGATAGCACGGCCGTTAAAGCCCTAAACCTAGCCGTCAAACGGCTGTCAGAAGGAACTCCTATTCAGCATGTCTTGGGTTACAGCTGGTTCATGGGACACAGGTTCATGGTATCTGGAGATGTCCTTATTCCCAGACAAGAAACCGAAGAGCTGCTAGACTTAATGTACAATCAACTCCATCAGGCCCCAAAAAATGTATTGGATATTGGAACGGGCTCTGGCATCATCCCTATTTGTATAAAAAAGAAATGGCCTGGTGCGATCGTGACAGGATTAGATATCTCTGAAAGAGCACTAGCTGTCGCAAAGAAGAATGCAATTTCTTTGCAGGAAGACATCAACTGGATCCAGCTGGACATACTGACCTCAAGACCTGAGGGGTCATTTGACTTGATTGTCAGCAACCCTCCATATGTGCTAGAAAAAGAAAAGGTGCTTATGCACCCAAATGTACTAGAACATGACCCTGAGCTTGCCCTTTTTGTCCCTGACCATGATCCTTTGCTATTTTATCGAACGATCGCTGAGCATGCCATAAACCTCCTCTCTGATGGGGGTCATCTATACTTTGAGATCAATGAGCAATTTGGACAGGATATCGTTGAACTGTTGGCATCACTAGGCTATTCCCAGGTATCAATGTATAAAGATCTGAACGGGAAAGACCGCATGGTTCGAGGCGTACAGGGATCCAGTTATTAGCCCATCTGCTCGACATAGATAAAACTATTCTCCCTGGAGCTTAGTCGAACTATCCCCTCCTTTGCGACAGTAATCCAAGCCTCGTGGGCAAGTACTGTAGGATTCTCATCTAGTTGCACTACCGTGATTTCGGTGTTTTTTGCTAACCCATAACTTCTGAATATTGCTCCCTTAGGTAACCATTTTTGAAAACGCCCCTTACTGACCCTCGTATGGCGCTCGTTCCCCTTCCAAATAGTCACATCCAAGCCATGACTATCATGTTCCAAGTCATGAAATACACTCTCAGGGGATACTTCACTAACAATGTTTACTGACCTATGATCACCTCTCTTTAGATGGTTCAATCCCACACCCAACACGCTTTTTGCTTCTGAAGGAATGACAACTATTGGACTTTGAAGACTAAGTGCCTCCTGGTTTGATTCGACAAACGATTCGCTGACAATCGCAACATCCACTTTTATACCTCTCTGGACCAGCTGCTCAAAACCGACTTCTCCACACATGACAGTTGGAGACCACTCAAGAAGCAGACCCAGCATTTCGGTTGCAAAACTTTGCAAATCAAGAACAAGGAGTGCGGGCTCTTGCTCATCTCTTACGATGTGATGACTAGACATAAAAAGAGGCTGTCTGATGACAGCCTCTAAAATAATGGGATTACACTGACTACTAAAAAGTAAAGCTAGTAGTTAAGAAAAAGTTTCTTGGTGCCTGAGCGAAAAAGCCCGGCTCAACCGTCCCACTAAAATCAACATCTGACGGAGTACCATACGTATAGTACGTCAGGTTTGTGAGGTTTCTGACCTGTAGTTGGATACTTATCATATCGTTAGGATAATAACCTACCGACAGATCGGCAGTAGTAAAACTAGGAACTGTCAGTGCCTGATCGTTGGTGTAGTCCATAAAACTCTCACTCATATGATTGATGTCAATTCCAGTTTTTACTTGATTGTTGGCACTTCTCCATGAAAGGCCCGCTCTGGCGATGACATTAGGTGTCAATATCTGCTGCACGTCCGAAACTACTTCTCCGTTAAGGTTCAACGTAGAAATATTTGACTGCATGACACTTAGATTTCCCCTAAATGATAGGCTGGGGGCAAACAAGTAATTCCAATCTGTCTCCCATCCGTACCTAGTACTCTGATCAATATTGACTCTTCGCTGCACTCCGAAAGCGATTACTTCACCCAATGGTGCAATTTCATTTTCAAAACTCATGTAAAACACATTCGATGATAATGCCAGTTTCTGCTTGCTAAGATTCAATCCAATCTCCAAGTCATTGACAAACTCTGGCTCAAAGGTTGTATTTCTAAGAACCTGCAAGGCATCGCCACCTAAGGTAAAACCACCGATCAAATCGACTCGCGTAGGCTCACGACCACTGCGACCAAAACTTGCGTAAGTAGATAAACCCGGGTTTATTTCGTACTTCAGCCCTAACCTAGGATTGAAAAACTGAAAATCATTCTGAGGGTTCATTGGGGCTACGATCGGTGCATTAAGATCTCCGCCATTGATGTAACCATAATCAGGCATAAATTCCAAACGCATTGTTCTGAACTGAAGATCAGCATAGATAGATAGTTGCTCCGTCAAGTCATAATTGGCTTTCGTAAATACAGCTATCTCCTTTTTAGTCGTCTGATCTTTGATGTATGGATTCGCGTTGTCTGGCAGTATGGCCTCTCTATTTTCTCTATAAAAAACATAACCATGTACGCCTGCACTCAGATCCAATCGGTCTCCTTTGTAGAACAAATTAGAGATCCATCCAAAATGATCATTCTTCAAGGGGTAATTGATAGAGAAAAACGAAGTCTGATAAGGACCAAAGTAATTTTCAACAAATACGCTGTCTACATCAGGTGTGCCCTCTGCAAAATCACCTCCAGCACCGCCGTAATAAGCAGTGTTACTGAGAGACAGCTGCGAACTAAACTTATGTGAGTATTGCAACTGAACCATGTACTGCGAAAAATCATCCGTATCATTTTCGGTCAAATTATTGAAAGTGGGATCATTATCGAGGATTGACTGATCGATCGTGTAGTAGCCTAGCCCATTTTTTGAGTTCCCACTAAACGCTGTAATACGTACCAAGTCTTTTTCACCGTAGTAACCTCCCGTCAGGAAAAAGGAAGAAGCATCGCTAAAAGTATTGTCTCTAAACCCATCACTCCAAAGCCGACTGTATGAAGAGTAAAACCCTATATTATTCTCATTTACGCCTGTATTGACAGAAAAATTAGTTCGGTATGTATTGTAAGAACCTGCGCCTATTTGCACTTGAGAAAATGCTTCAGAGCCTGACACATTGAAAGATTCCATGTTGATAGACCCTGCATAAGAAGAGGCACCTGTAGCTGTAGTCCCAACTCCTCGCTGCACTTGAATAGACTCAAAACTGGACGTGATATCTGTAAAGTTCGAAAAGAAAACGCCGTGATCGATCATGTCATTGAGCGGGGCTCCATTCAAGGTGAAGTTGATCCGCTCCTGACCAATTCCTCTTAAGCGGATTTGACCGTAATTACCGACGGAGGTACCGCTTTCTGAATACGAAAAGATCGAGGGAGACAACCGCTCCATTAGAAATATCGGGTGCTCCCCTACGTACTCTTCTTTGATCACTTCTTTACTCACAGTTGTCTTTGATACGGGATCATCTGCATTTGCTCGCACACCTCTGATCAGCACATTTTCCAGCTCATAAAATGGTGTCAATGTGATATACAATTTATCATTGTCAATAGGCACAGTTTTAAGCTGATAACCCACGTACTGCACGGTAATGGAAGTACCCTCATTGACTGTGAAGGAAAACCGGCCTGAGATATCCGTAATCGATCCATTTCCGGTGTCTGGCTCCCTCACAGTCGCGCCTATTAGCGGCTCCTTGGTCTCATCATCGACTACCACACCGACAATCTGCCTCTGAGCATACGCCCACAAGGTCATGCTTAGCAGCGACGCTGCTAGTATTAGCTTTTTCATGTTTAATAATTATTACATTTAACCACTTGCGAGGCGGGGGACTCCGCTTTTGGTTATCATACTCCCTTTCCAGCATTATCTGGACAGGTTCGATGGGTATGATCTCAGCCCGATGATCCTGTGCAAGCACAGGATTGTAAGGCACCCCTTGTGTGGGCAAAACTACGTCAGAATCTTATTCATTTCCAAAGCTTTTACTGCGCACTGCAATCGGTCCTCCTCTTCCCCGCTTACAAGTGCATAGGGAAGGTCATTCTCCTGCAGGTATTGCTCATAAACACCCAAAAAATATTTCCGTTTGTCCGGATGTTCCCTCTGCGGATCTGGCCTCCAGGGTAAATCAATGTTACTCAGCAAGTAAAAATCATACGGCCTGGACTTGATTTGATCTTCTATCCAGGCATCAGTGGAGCCATACTTATGGTCGCTCCAAATCTTAATGACGACGAGGTTGGTATCACAAAAGAGATAATCCTTGACGTATAAAGCTTTATCATCCTCCCATGCCAACTGTCCAACTGCGATCTGATGGAGGTCTGCTTGTTCGTAGGGCCTTGTCATACGATCCAAGTGAAACCTGGCGTACTCTGGCACCCATTCTGAACTAAACTCTCTTGCGAGCTGCTGTGCTAACTCACTCTTACCTGTTGATTCAGGCCCAACTATAGCAATTCGTTTTATCATAATTTTTTCTTCCAGCTCACGTAACCCCAACATGCTAGTACTGTAAAAACCAGAAATTGAAAACTTGTCAATGGCAATCCTTTGTATAAATAAAGTGGCACAGCTACTATATCTGTGACAATCCAAAACAACCAGTTTTCGATCTTTTTTCTAGCCATTAGCCACATACCTGTGATAGCAGTCGCAGTAGTAAATGAATCAATATTCGGCACCGTACTATCTGTAAAATCAAGCCCAAACCGAATCCCAATAAAAGAAATGACCATGATAGCCATCGCTAATATGTTCTCCTGTCGGTTATTAGTTGTGATTGGAATTTGTAGCCTTGAGCCATCCGCAGTATTGGTCCAATGATACCAGCCATAAACACTCATGACAAAATAATATCCATTAATTCCCATATCAGCATACAGACCATAATTCCAGGTGATATAGATATAGATAAGCACTGAAATAATCCCTGTCGGATACACCCAAATGTGCTCCTGTTTGCTGTACCAAACACTCAGTAACCCAAAAAAGACAGCAATCGCCTCCAACCAAGTGGTCGCCAATAATTGCTGCCCGAAAATATCAATTAGCTCAATCACGCCGCAAGTATAAAATTAATTTTGATGTGACCTTTTGTATTAGGGTTTGATCCAAGTAATTTTACCCTGCAAATAATAGTTCGTCTTATTTGCTATGAATCCAAGCCATTCCAATTTCGCAATCGAAGCACTGACATATGATGATGTGCTCTTGCTTCCAGGTTATTCAGAAGTACTTCCCCGGGATACTGACACTGGCAGCTATATCACTCGAAACATAAAACTTAACATCCCATTAGTCTCTGCGGCAATGGATACGGTTACTGAGCACCAGCTGGCTATATCAATGGCGCTGGAAGGAGGTATCGGCATCATTCATAAGAATATGTCAATCGAGCAGCAGGCAATTCAAGTCCGAAAAGTGAAGAGATCACAAAGCGGAATGATTCTCGACCCCATCACGCTAGATGTCAACAGTACTGCCGGTGATGCGGAGCATATCATGAAGGAAAACAAAATAGGGGGAATCCCTGTGATCGATGGCAATCAAAAGCTCATCGGAATCATTACTAACCGAGACCTACGTTTCCAGAAAAAGATGTCAACGCCAGTGATTGATATCATGACGAAAGAAAACTTAATCACTGCGACTGCTGAAGTTGGCTTAGCCGAGGCAGAAGAGATCCTTCAGGAATATAAGATTGAAAAGCTTCCTATTGTCGATGAAGAAGGAAAACTGACAGGACTAATCACCTACAAAGACATACTAAAAAACAGAGACAGACCTAATGCTTGTAAAGATCAATTCGGGCGATTGAGAGTCGGCGCCGCTGTAGGGGTGACTCCTGATATGCTGGAGCGAATTGCTGCACTGAAGAAAGCAGGTGTCGACTTGGTAAGCATTGATACTGCGCATGGTCACTCCAAAGGGGTCATCGATGCGACAAGAAACGTCAAAAAGCAATTTCCCGACCTAGAGCTGATCGTCGGAAATGTCGCAACTGGAGAGGGTGCCAAAGCGCTCGTAGATGCAGGTGCAGATGCAATAAAAGTTGGAGTAGGTCCTGGGTCAATTTGTACCACAAGGATCATCGCTGGAATAGGTGTACCTCAACTATCTGCCGTATATGATTCCGTACAAGCGATCAAGGGTTCGGGTGTGCCCATTGTAGCAGATGGAGGCGTTAGATTCTCAGGTGACATAGTAAAAGCACTCGCTGCTGGAGCTAGTACAGTTATGGTTGGTTCTCTCCTTGCAGGTACAGAGGAAGCGCCAGGAGAAGTGATTCTGTATGAAGGTAGAAAATACAAGACTTACCGGGGAATGGGATCTGTCGAGGCAATGGAGGATGGATCCAAGGATCGATATTTTCAAGATGCTGAGGATGATATCAAAAAACTCGTACCAGAAGGGATTGTCGGACGTGTACCTTTTAAAGGTCTTGTCAGTGAAGTGCTCTATCAGCTTGTCGGAGGGTTAAAAGCAGGAATGGGCTACATAGGAGCCGGATCTATTCCCGCTATGACAAAAGCAAAATTCGTAAAAATAACCTCGGCTGGAGCGGCAGAAAGCCACCCACATGATGTTCAAGTCACACGGGAAGCACCGAACTACAGTAGACGTTAAAAAACGATAAATGATACTACATAGCCACTTCTAATGATAGAAGCGGCTTTTTTTATCCCCCTAAGGAGTCTATTTTTGCCGCAATCATGTCTAAAAAGCTGAAGATCCGTCTGACCTTTCTGACAGGGCTACTTTCATGGTTGCTCTTCAGCTTCTTTGATATCTACTTCATCCTGCTCAAGCGGTACGAAATAGAGGAAGCATACATCGAGGTAGTCCCTCAGGTATTCCTAACACTCTTTATTTTGAGTACACTGGGCTATTACCGGTACATGATTACCAAAGCCGAAAGCATCAATTTTATCGACCTCCTTTGGCGCGTCTTTATCACAGGGCTGATAACCACGATGATCTCTTTGAGTCTCCGGTTTGTCTTTACCCTCTTTGCTGCTACTTCGTTCATTCAGAACCCACTAACCGTTAATTTTTTCTATCACATCTATGTAGCCTTAGTTGTTATATTTCTAGTGTCCACTTTTGTTGTTTGGAAAAGGCTCATTCTCTATCAGAAATCGAAGAAATTAATCCAATGGTGGACAGCCTTCGAATACACGCTTGTCGCTTCTTTGCTTTTCGATTTTTTCGGGTTTGAAACCTTTGCAGTTCCGTTTAATGTGCTGGTCGTTGCGATTGCCGTCTTTTCTCTGATCCTTTCGCTAAATCTTAAATGGATTGCTTACCTGAATTTCAAGCAAAAATGGAAGAGTATTCTCTTTATTTTACTCTCAGGCATCTATCTCTATCATTTTGTTCTAAACCTAAGTATCTACTCCGATACTGGGGTCTTGGTCTATGATCTATTCAATAGGGTCTTTATCATTTCCTTATTTTTCTTCATTCTGATCTACGCAGTCATAGCCGTATTGGTCACCCTATTCAACTTACCTACTTCTTCCGTTTTTGAGCGAAAGCTTCAAGAAGCCGTTGACTTTCAAAAGCTGAGCCAGTCATCTCCCTCTGGTCAAAGTGAAGAAGAGACGTACGACATTCTAATTGATAGTGCCATGAGTGCTGTCTTTGCAGACGCAGCATGGCTGGAAATCAAAAAGGGAGATGATAAGCTTGAAACAATTCGTAGAAATCTCAATAGAGAAGAAGTCGGGCAGATCAAAATTCTACTTCGTGACAGCCCACTTAGTGATACTATCTACTTAACTGCATCCGCCAAGGTCCTGCCGTCAAAGTCTTATACCACATTGGCTAAGGGCGACTATCGGTCAGCTTTTGCAATCCCTATTTTCGTGAAAAACGAACAGGTTGGATCTCTCGTCCTGCTGCAGTCAGTTGCCGATGCATTTGACCGCGAAATGATGAACATTATTACCACGTTTGTGAATCAAGCTAGTGTTAGTATAGAAAACGCTCGACTACTTAATGATGCCATCGAAAATGAGCGTTACAAGGAGCAGTTGAAAATTGCTAAAGCAGTGCAAAAAAGCTTACTCCCTAGCAAGCTCATATCAAACTCTGCCATAAACATCTCAGCGTATGCGATGGCGGCGGACGAAGTCGGTGGTGATTACTACGACGTTCTTTCGAGTGATGAGCATATTCACAAAATAATCATTGGCGATGTCTCTGGAAAAGGGACTTCTGCTGCTTTTAATATGGCTCAGATGAAAGGTATTTTTCACAGCCTAGCCTTGATTGATCTCAAACCTGATGCGTTAATCCTAAAAGCAAATGCCGCGCTAAGCAACTGCCTAGAGAAATCATCCTTTATCACCGCTACCTACCTTGAAATCAACACGCGATTGAGGGAGATCGAATTTGTAAGAGCCGGGCATTGTCCTACGCTTTATTATCGTGCATCTGACAAATCCGCAAACTATCTTTCTACAAAAGGTATGGGTTTAGGGATTGTAAGAAACTCAGAGTATGCCAAGTACGTACATTGTAATGCATTGAAGTACGAGCCCGGGGATCTGATTCTTCTTTATACCGACGGAATCACTGAAGCATGCGATGCAACTGGAGATCAGTTTGGAGAAAATCGATTGAAAGAGGCATTGACTAAAAATATCCATTCAATCGATAACAATTCCTCGATTGAAAATATTAAAAATGGAATTATAGAAGAACTTTATGCCTTTTTGAATGGCAAAAAGCTAGATGACGATTACACCCTGATGTTGATAAAATTTGAAGCATAATGAGTAAAGTAGATATAGTTAAAAATATCGAAGGAGACATTTACGAGGTCAAGGTCTCAGGGGATGTAGATGCTAGTTCATCCATTCACCTTGACAATGCATTAGAAGAGGCTTTTACTGCAAAAGAGAAAAAAGTGCTGATCAACCTTCAGGAAATGAATTATATCTCCTCCGCAGGATTAGGTGTTTTTATTGCCCGCCTTGAAGAAGTCAAAATGCAAGGAATTCAGCTGTCTTTCTGTGAATTACAACCAAATGTCAAACAAGTTTTTGCTTTACTTGGCTTAGAAGAACTATTGTCGATTTATGATAGTAGAGAGGACGCCATATCAGCTTATTCTAAATGAGACATGAGCTGACCATATCGTGCTCTAAAGGAAACCTTGTCGTAATCAGGCAATTCATGAGTGAATCACTTGACAAGTACGATATCGAAGAACTTGAAAAACATAAACTGATTCTTGCCATAGATGAAGTCTGTGCAAATCTTATCATTCACGCAAATAAATGTGATGAAAGAGAGAGTCTTGAAATTATGCTGGATGTAGATCCACACAGTCAGGTTACTTTTACCATCAAAGATCAGGGAACGGGATTTGATATTAGTCAATATCAGGAACCATCCATCTCCGAGCTCATTTCCTCTAAAAGAAAAGGTGGCTTGGGGCTCATGTTAGTGAAAAGGATCATGGATCAAATCGAATTCAGTAAAGAAAAGAATCATAATATTTGCAGACTGATCAAAACCATCAAGTGATCATGCCGCGATTGCACCATGCCTTGTTTATTGTCTTTGCCCTGATTTCTAGCGCCTGTGAATACTTCCAGCCGCAAGAGAAGATCGAAAGTAAGCCTATTGCAAGAGCAGGAGAACTGTACCTTTATGCAGATGACCTCCTGGGCTTAACTCCAGAAAATATATCAAAACAAGACAGCGCTAGGTTAGCAGAAAAATACATCAACGACTGGATCAAAAAACAATTGATCGTAGAGAAAGCAAGAACTGAAATTGCGATCAATGAAGCAGAGATTGAAAGAAAGGTACTTGAATATCAGTATGCTTTGATTTCGCATGAATTTGAAAAACTTTATATCAGTGCACATTTGGACAACAACGTCTCACAAGAAGAAGTGGAAGCTTACTATACCTCGAAAGCTGACAATTTTATCCTAAAGCAAAATATCGTTAGGTGTCTGTTTGTGCAAGTCCCGAAATCTGCTCCTGCTCAAAACCAACTCAGAAGAAACCTGCGATCGTATCCGAATGCCAATATGACGGATATCAAAGATTACAGTTACCAGTATGCCACTAAATCATTTTTGGACGACTCTGTGTGGGTCAATTTTGATGAGGTCATCAAAAACACACCCTTGAAAACCATAGATAATAGAACGCAGTACCTTAAAAGGACAACATTTAGCGAAAGTGCTGATGAGAACTACTCGTACTATATAAAAATTGTAGACTATAAAATCTCTGATCAGGTATCACCGTTAGAGTTTATCAGAGAAGATATTGAGAACATTATCATCAATAAGCGTAAACTTGCGCTTAAGAAAGAATTGGAAAAAGCGATCTATGAAGAGGCTACCGTCAAGCAAAATTTTGAAATTTTTAGCAACTAGTATTTTTTGTCTGGTCATCACTGTGTCAAATGCGCAAGACACGGTCAATGTTGATCGAATCATCGCAAAGGTTGATGATTACATCATTCTAAAATCTGACCTGGAAAAGGCCTATTTGGATTTTCTATCCCGAGGGGAGTTTGGGTCCGCAGACATGAAATGCCAGATACTGGAATCTTTGGTCATCAATAAGATGTTAATGGCAAAAGCTGAAATTGACTCTGTGGTCGTGTCAGACCTTGAAGTCACCTCTAGCCTTCAATCTCGAATGAACTACATGATTTCTCAGCTTGGGTCTGAAGAAGAGTTAGAAAAATACTACAAAAAATCACTTGCTCAAATTGAAGATGAACTCTTTGAGGAAATGAAAGAGCAGATGATTGCCCAAAGAATGCAAGGCACGATTACTAGTGACATCAAAATAACTCCTTCAGAAGTCCGAGAATTCTTTAGTTCTATCCCACGAGACTCCCTACCCTACTTCTCTACAGAAGTCTCCGTGGGTCAGTTGGTCATCAAACCTGAGGCTGGTAAGGAGCAACAAGACAAAGTATTCAAGCAGCTAATAGAAATTAGGGGGCAACTGCTCAGAGGTGAGCCTTTTGCGAACCTCGCGCGTCAGTATTCCGAAGATCCAGGTTCTGCGTCACAAGGGGGTAATCTGCCTTTCTATCGGCGAGGAGAGCTAGCCCCAGAGTTTGAAGCCGAAGCTATGACAATGGCTAAGGGTGAAGTGTCAATGCCCATCAAAACTCAATTTGGCTATCATCTGATCGAACTTCAAGAAAAAAGAGGGAATACATTCAAATCTAGGCACATCTTGATTACGCCGAAGCCCTCCAAGGAAGATACTGATAAAGCTGAACGCAAACTCGATAGCCTCAGAACGCTCATCGTTCTGGACAGTATTACTTTTAGAAATGGTGCTAAAGCATTTTCTGATGATCAACTGACCAGTTCAGACGGTGGCTTCTTTTCTGATCAAGATGGAAATACAAGAGTTTCTGTGGAGAACTTAGATCCCAATGTCTTTTTCACTATTGACACCATGAAAATAGGGACCGTCACAATGCCATTACAATATACGGAAGCAGACGGTAATACAGCTTTCAGAATTCTCTACTATGAAAGTAAGATCGCCCCTCACCAGGCCAATCTGAAGGATGACTACCAGAAAATTGCTCAAGCAGCCACTAGTGAAAAAGAAAACAGAATACTCAATGACTGGTTTTTAGATGCACGGAAAGACGTGTACATTCAGGTCGACGAAGAGTACGATTATTGCGACTTGAATAATTAAGGGAATATGGCAGAATACAGCGCTAAAGAGGCCGCCGATAGGCTAAAAGAAAAATACGAACAGCTTACTGAAGAAATCTCAAAAACCATCATTGGTCAAGATGAGGTTGTTCGGTTATTAATCACGTCTATCTTCTGCAATGGTCATTCGCTCTTAGTGGGTGTTCCTGGTTTGGCAAAAACACTCCTTGTGCATACTATTGCAAAAACGCTCAGTCTAGACTTTAACCGAATTCAATTTACACCCGACCTGATGCCTTCTGACATACTCGGGGCCGAAACGCTAGACAAGGACCGGAACTTCAACTTTATAAAAGGGCCCATTTTTGCTAACATCATCTTAGCGGATGAAATCAATCGAACGCCTCCTAAAACTCAATCAGCACTCCTTGAAAGCATGCAAGAATATAGTGTTACTATCGCAGGTAAGCACTACCCACTTGATAAACCATTTTTCGTTTTAGCGACACAGAATCCAATTGAGCAGGAAGGAACCTATCCTTTACCGGAAGCACAGCTGGATCGATTTATGATGATGATCAAGCTAGATTACCCTTCCTATGAAGCTGAGGTGGATATAATCAAAAAGACTACGTCATCGATTTCCCACGATGTGGCTAGCATTATTTCAAAAGAAGACATACTAGCTTTTCAGCAGTTGGTGCGACAAGTGCCAGTCGTGGACAATGTGATTGAATATGCGGTATCACTGGTCCATTCTACTAGGCCGGGCACTGAAAATTCCTCTGACATTGCTAACGAGTTCCTAGAATGGGGTGCCGGACCCCGTGCTGGACAGTTCTTAGTACTTGGGGCAAAATGTAATGCTTTGTTTGACGGACGATACACGCCTGATATAGCAGATGTACAAGCAGTAGCTACACCTGTCCTTCGACATAGGATCGTTCGGAATTTCAAAGCAGAAGCAGAAGGTGAGACTGAAGAGTCAATCATCTCCAAACTACTCTAAGAAAAGCTGTTTATGATCCTTTGAATTGACGTAGGAAACGAACATCGTTCTCCGAGAACAGTCGAATATCATCAATCTCATACTTTAGCATAGCGATACGCTCTATCCCCATACCAAACGCGAAGCCACTATACTCTTCGGCGTCAATACCGCATTGTGCCAATACATTCGGGTCTACCATGCCAGAACCACCAATCTCTACCCATCCTGAGTACTTGCATATCTTACAACCATCCCCTTTGCATATAAAACAGCTAATATCGATTTCTGCACTTGGCTCAGTGAAAGGAAAATAACTTGGTCGAAATCGGATTTCAGTGTCTTTTCCAAAAAATTCTCTTGCAAAGAAATAAAGCGTTTGCTTTAGATCTTTGAAACCCACCCTCTTATCAATGTATAAGCCCTCCACTTGGTGGAAAAAGCAATGTGCTCGTGCTGAGATCGCCTCATTCCGATACACTCTACCGGGCATTATAGAACGAAACGGAGGTGTGCCGTTCTGCATCAATCGAATCTGAACTGTTGAGGTATGTGTTCTGAGTAGTATGTCCGGGTCCTTCTCAATAAAGTAGGTGTCCTGCATCTCTCTAGCCGGATGATTTTCAGGGAAGTTTAAGGCCGTAAAATTATGCCAATCGTCCTCAATTTCAGGCCCCTCTGAGACATTGAAGCCTTGTCTTTCAAAGATTTGAATCATCCGATTCCTTACCAATGTTAGCGGATGAATCGAGCCTGTCTGGTTAGGTATGGTCGGTAGCGTCACATCCAGTGAATCTATGCTACTGTCAGACCCTTGGAGCTTGACTGCAGTAATCAGAGACTGGAACTTTAACTCAGCCGTATTTTTCAGCTCATTAAGTGCTGCACCAAATTCCTTCTTGTGCTCTTTGGGCACATCCTTAAAATGATCGAACAGGGAAGCTATTCGCCCTTTTCTTGCAACGAATTTCATTCGAAATGCCTCTAACTCTTCCTCTGAGGTTGCAACAAATGCACTTACCTCCCTTTTTATTTCTTCGACTTTATCTAGCATGCTTATGTAATACGAGATCGCAAAAATAGCAAGCTCAATGGTAAAGAGAGATAAAACCTAAGGGTTATGCAGATTTAGATACGTATAAATCTCGTCTGTCGGATGCCGTACGCTTCTGCTTGACCAGATATTTCTTCAGTCGCAGGTCCCAGAATACACCAAAAGAGGTACTTAAAACAAGTAGTAAGGTGATCAAAAGCGTATTCCCGAGAAATTGTATCTGGCTAATTAACAGAAAGCAGAAAATTGTGAAACCCGACAAGACCAATGTAGCCTGCGCATGCGTCATCCCTTGTCGAATCAAAATATGATGTAGGTGTCTTGTATCAGGAAAAAACGGGGATATTCCATCAGACACCCTTAGTACTATCACGCGAATGGTATCATAAATAGGCAGGATGAGCAGCGAGATAGCGACTGCCAAAAATGCGTCAAACCGATAAGCTGAACTCTCAGGTAAAGCCGCGTTCAGGGAGATAAATTTGACTGCCAAAACACTAAGAACGAACCCAGTCACAATGGATCCCGTATCGCCCATAAAAATTTTACTCGGGTGCCAATTGTAAATCAAGAAAGCAAATAAAGAACTAGCCAGAGAGAAGCTAATAATACTAAAAAATACATCCCCGACTACCAAATACCAAGTCCCAAATGCGACAGAAACAAGCAACCCGATACTGCCTGCTAAGCCATCGATACCATCAATAAGATTAAATGAATTTGACATCACTATTATGATGAACATCGTGAGGCCCATCGCTAACCAGGTTGGAATCACCGTCAGGCCAAAAAAACCATGAAGACTATCTATGGAGATACCTGCATAATAAACTGTTACAAAGGCTGCGAGCAACTGAAAAACAAGCTTTTGATTGGCATAGAGACTTGATATGTCGTCTCTCATCCCCAATAATAATGAGATAATAATTCCTGCAATGAAAAACTTATAATCTGCCAGCACATGCAATGGAGTAACAAATAGAAGTGCGAGCAGTACCCCAGCGTAAATTGACAAACCGCCTAAAGAGGGCTTGCTGAATGTATGCACCTTTCGTCTATTAGGTACGTCTAGCAAGTCAATAGAATTGAATACCCTTACAATAATTGGTAAGGTGGCAAATGTTACGAAAAATGATATAAAAACTCCGATTATAAGCATAGTTCAGGATAGTGATATGCAATGTTAACCCGTCACACTAAAGATTGGGAGTCTTTTCGACGAAGAAACATAATAAAGCGATAGATGTCGGTATTTTCCTAGTAAGCAGACTCCTGC
>JBLHTU010000059.1:0-18056 GCA_047627515.1 Cyclobacteriaceae bacterium
ATGCGTCTGATGCCTTTGGCAAACAGATCAGCCACTGTCAATACTTTAATTTTTTCTATTTCCTGCTTAGGAGGAATGGAGTCGGAAATTATAAGTTCCTCTAATTGTGACTGCTCGATGTTTTCGTAGGCCTTGCCAGAAAGGACGCCATGCGTACAGACAGCTCTCACAGATTTTGCTCCTTTGTCTTTGATTATACCTGCAGCCTTGCATAGAGTGCCACCCGTATCTATCAAGTCATCTACCAATATAACATCAGCACCTGTTACGTCTCCAATCACCTGCATTGAGGCAATTTCATTAGCTCTCTTTCTGTGCTTATCGCAAATGACCATATTCGCACTGAAGAATTTGGCGTACTGACGAGCTCTTGCACTACCTCCGACATCTGGAGAAGCGAAGACGAGGTTTTTTAGGCTTAATTTCTTAATATAAGGCACGAAGATCGCCGACCCATCTAAGTGGTCAACGGGAATATCGAAAAATCCCTGTATCTGTCCAGCATGTAAATCCATTGTCATCAGACGGTGAGCGCCGGCAGCCGATAGGAGATTTGCCATCAGTTTAGCTGCTATTGCTACTCTGGGCCTATCTTTTCTGTCCTGTCGAGCATAGCCGTAGTAAGGGATCACAACCGTGATGTACTGTGCAGAGGCTCTTTTTGCTGCATCGATCATCAAAAGAAGCTCGATAATGTTTTCAGATGGGGGTGTAGTCGATTGTATCAGAAAAACATCGCAACCTCGGACTGACTCATTAAAACTAACTGATAATTCTCCATCGCTGAATTTTTGAGAAGTGATCGCTCCAAGAGGCGCGTCGAATCCCTTCGCGATTTTTTCAGCCAATGCTTGAGAACCTTTACCAGAAAATATTTTAACTGTGGACATGTGCTTTTAAATAATAAATCCCGGATTCGATCTCGTCGGATCCGGGATTACAAGTTGGCCTACTAGGGCTCGAACCTAGACTCTTCTGGACCAAAACCAGACGTGTTGCCAGTTACACCATAGGCCAAAATGGATTGCAAAAGTAGTCCTTCTTTTGAAAAATCAAAAGACTCGCTCAGCAATTAATCAAGGTTTTTTATCCACTCCCTCGCATTTACAAATGGAGCGATCCATGGAGACACCTCTAGGTCCTTGATTTGCTCGTTGTGAGCCCAGTTCCAAGGGAAGATCGAGCGCTCCAAATGCGGCATGATTGCAGCATGCCTACCATCTCTTGAAGCGACACTTGCTGTGGCAAAATCACTGCCATTGGGATTACCTGGGAATGATTCGTAGCTGTATTTTACTGGAATGTTATAATCGCTCGACTTTCCTGGCAGAACAAACTGGCCTTCTCCATGTGCGAGCCAAATGCCTAAGGTTGAATTACTTAGTGATTTGAATAGGACAGTTTCATTAGCCATTATATCCACACTCACAAAGGCAGATTCAAATTTCCCGGAGCTGTTATGATGCATTTTTGGATGTTGTTCGCCAAGATCTGGATAGATCAGACCAAGTTCCATCATCAACTGACAGCCGTTGCAAACACCAAGACTCAGCGTATCTTCTCTTGCGTAGAAATTATCTAAAGCCGCCTTAGCTTTCTCATTAAATAAGAATGAACCAGCCCATCCTTTAGCCGATCCCAGTACATCTGAATTGGAAAATCCGCCGACAAATACGATCATATTGACTTCTGTCAAATCTTCACGTCCACTGATTAGGTCAGTCATGTGGACATCTTTCACATCAAATCCGGCCAAATAAAGTGCGTACGCCATCTCTCGATCTCCGTTTACACCTTTTTCTCTGATGATAGCGGCTTTGATGCCTGTCGACTCTCTCCTTTTTGGATAGATGCCATAAGAGTCAAATTTTCCATCAAAATTGGCAGGAAGTTTATATTTTAACGGTTGCTCTTTGAAGTTTCTAAATCGCAAGTCTGCATTATCAGTATTTGACTGTTCTCTGTCAAGGAGATGTGATGTCTTAAACCAAGCATCTCGCAACGAATCTATCTCTAAATTCATACGCCAATCATGGTGCGTGATCGCCAGTGACCTTGACGCCTGTGCAGAGCCAATAATTGAATATTCAACCTGATGCTTGGCTAATAAAATTTCAACTCCCTTCAGATAAGCAACTTGCAGAACAACTGCTGGCTGTTCTGAAAAAAGCGTTTTAATGGGATCATCATTGTTTAGTCCAGTGAGATCTACTTCTAGACCTCCTTTGGTATTGGGGAAATTCATTTCAAGCAGGGTAGTAATCAACCCGCCTGAAGCCACGTCATGTCCCGCTAAGATGAGCTCTTCCTTGATGAGTTCTTGAATAGCATTGAATGACTTAGTCACTTTTTCGGGTGCCGCATCCGGTGAATCAGCACCGACAGCAGAGTTGACTTGGTTGAAAGAACTACCGCCAACTGAGAAAGTGTCGTTACTAAATGAGATATAGATCAAGGAGCTTTTATCTGCGTCCTTGATATTAGGCGTAATGACTTTCGTAATATCAGACACCTCACCGACAGAACTAATAATTACCGTTCCGGGAGCCAGTACTTTTTTGCCATCTGGGTATTTCTGAGCCATGGATAGTGAATCTTTTCCGGTAGGGATGTTGATACCTAATGCGGATGCAAATTCACTCGTAGCTTTCACAGCTTGATATAAACGATAATTTTCTCCTTCATTTTTGGCAGGCCACATCCAATTAGCACTGAGCGAAACACCACCTAATCCATGGGTCAAAGGAGCCCACACTAAATTGGTTAGCGCTTCAGTAATGGCTAATCTTGAGCCAGCAGCGGAATCAATTAATGCGGCAACTGGTGCATGGCCGATTGACGTAGCAATTCCTTTCTTGCTTAGGAAGTCCATCGCCATCACAGCGACATTGTTTAATGGCAATTGTATTTCACCTACTGTTTGCTGAGTTGCCACTTTTCCTGTGACGGATCTATCCACTTTATTTGTCAACCAATCCTTGCAAGCCACAGCTTCTAATTGCAGTACCTCTAATAGATAGTCCTCAAACTTACTGAGGTCATATTCCTTGGATTGATAGGTCTTGGTGTTAGAACTGTCTTTTAAAATGGTCTTTGGGGAAGCACCAAATAGGTGTTTCATTTTCAGGTTAAATGGAGCTTGCTCAGATCCCGTACGCTGAAATATCAATTCCATGTCATCAGAGGTAGTGCCTACCTCGTAGAAAGGCGCCCGTTCTCTTGCTGACACGTTTTTAAGGTATTCTATTTTATCTGGATCGATCACCAATCCCATTCGTTCCTGGGATTCGTTTCCGATCAATTCCTTTTCCGATAGAGTAGGGTCCCCCACAGGGAAGTTTTCTAATTTGAATTTTCCACCTGTTTCTTCTACCAATTCTGAAAGGCAGTTCAAGTGGCCTCCAGCACCATGATCATGAATAGAAACGATGGGATTTTCATCCAGCTCAGCCATGGCTCGCACTGCATTAGCAACACGCTTTTGCATTTCAGGGTTGGAACGCTGAACAGCGTTCAGCTCAAGAGAAGTGTCAAAAGCCCCAGTATCAACGGACGATACGGCACTTCCACCCATACCAATTCGGTAGTTGTCTCCGCCAAGAATGACGACTGTTTGGTCTTTTTCTACTTTCTTTTTGATTCCATCTTTAAGCTTAGCAAAACCAACACCTCCTGCCAGCATTATTACCTTGTCAAAGGCAATGGTCTCATTATTTTCTTCATGCTCAAAAGTGAGCACGCTACCACATATAACTGGTTGTCCAAACTTATTCCCATAATCACTAGCGCCATTCGAAGCTTTGATGAGAATTTCTTTTGGCGTTTGGTAAAGCCATGGACGTTCTTCGATTTTTTCTTCCCATTTCTTGTCTTTATTCAGACGAGAATAGGAGGTCATATAGACAGCTGATCCTGCCAAAGGAAAACTACCTGTTCCGCCAGCCATACGATCCCTTATTTCTCCGCCTGCACCAGTTGCCGCTCCATTGAAAGGCTCTACAGTGGTTGGAAAATTATGCGTTTCGGCTTTGAGTGAAATGACTGATTCATAATCCTTCACTTCGAAGTAGTCAGGCTTATCTTGTGTTTTTGGAGCAAATTGTTCCGCTATTGGACCTTTGACAAAAGCCACATTGTCTTTATAAGCTGATACGATTTGGCCAGGATGGTCTTTTGAAGTTTTCTTGATCCACTGGAATAAGGTAAGCGGCTGCTCATCTCCATCAATGATAAATGTCCCATTAAAAATCTTATGACGACAGTGCTCAGAATTGATTTGTGAGAAGCCGAAAATTTCCGAATCAGTAAGGCTTCTTCCTATTTCTTCAGAGACTTCTTTTAAAAAATCAATTTCATCTTGAGTAAGCGCTAATCCTTCAGATTGATTGTAAGCTTCTAGGTCATTGATATATTCTATGGGTTTAGGAGCAATGTTTAAGGTAAAAATCTCATCATCTATGTCATTGTAGCGTTGCTGAAGCATCGGGTCAAAGAGCTGCCCTTTATCTGAATTAAATACTTCAATTCGATTGATGCCTGCAATACCTGCATTTTGAGTGATCTCCACAGCATTGGTGCTCCAAGGAGTGATCATTTCTTTTCGAGGGCCTATGAATGAACCAGCGATTGTTCCTAGATTCATCGGTTTGGCGCCTGATAGAAGCCACTCTAGCTTTTTTGAATCTGTAGAACTAAGTGACTCGTTGCAGCCAATCACATAATAAAGTGATTCGGATTTTTGGAAAATTTGGATCATAGATGTGCCCTTAAATTACAAGCTGCAAAAATAGAATATTATGTTAAAGATTCGCGCCTTGTAGTAAAGAAGCAACTAAGGATTTTGAATCATCGATCAATTGATTGTGCTTGGAGGGTAGAAGATGGATTTGAAGGTCCTTTAAATGCGCGTACCTATTAGAGACTTCCTTGGCTGAAATAATCTGATCTTCAGAGCCGAGTATCAAATGGACCTCATCGTTTTTGATAAGAAGTTGTTCCAATTCATTCTGGGATAATTGCAAATTTTTGAAGTATGTCCAAGTTTTATACACTTTGATTCTACTTTCGGGCTCCTTGAGCTCACGTTTGGCGAATCGAATCATCCCTGAAGGAGCTAGCCCCAGTTTAGCGATCCAGTTGACCACTTTGTCAAATTGCTTTGGTCGATTCATTAAATACCTAAATAGGGGATTTATGAATTGATTTGTTGCTAATCTGTAATAGAAGTTTTGAAGAAAACCATCAGGGGCAAGCATGATCAAAAGATTGGGTTTCGTTAATCCATATCTCATAATTGATAAGGCAAAGCGCCCTCCAAGGCTAAATGTTACTAGGTAATACGTTTCAATTCCTTCTTGCTGAAGGATTTTTTGAAAATCTGCGTTCCATTCCTTGTGGGATAACTGAGTATCTACTCTGTGGCTTTGCCCATGATAGTATAGGTCAAAAGCATAGATAGTATGGGAAGCTGATAATGCTGAGAACCAATCTTCAAATATGTTTCCTGTCTGACCAAACCCATGGAAAAGCATGACCATTTTTGGACCTGTACCTAATTTATGAAAATGGAGATAATTGTTCGATTTGCTCACGGTCGCAATATAGTTCTTGATAATTTTTTGAATTTTTTTTAATATTTCCCAAACTAAATTATAAATCAGGCGTTAGAAACGCAGGAAACTTTTAACTCGCCGCGAGTTTCCAAAGTTTTATCGGCAATAAAAAAAGCCTCATTAATTACAACAAATTGAGAGAAAAGATTCTAGAAGGTGTGCATGGTTTGTTTTTGCAGTACGGTGTGAGGTCCGTGTCAATGGATGATGTGGCAAGTCGCCTTTCGGTTTCCAAAAAGACACTCTATCAACATTTTACAAGTAAAGATGAATTGGTAAATGAAGCTGTAAAAATTCACATAGCTGGAGAAAGAGAACAGTTTTCAACCATAGCAACGAAATCAAAGGATGCAATTGAGGAATTGCTGAATATTACCGTATGTCTAAGGGAGCACGTTTTCAAAGTAAACCCGTCTCTACTTTTTGATCTCCAGAAGTTTCATGCTGAAGCCTGGGCTATAGTTGAAACTTTCAAAAAGGAATTTCTAATGGATCAATTTACCAAAAACATAGTTAGAGGTATTTCTGAAGGATTTTATCGGCCAGAGATTGATCCGAAAATCATAGCTACAATAAGAATTGAGACGGTTCAATTTGCATTTGATGAACGAATATTTCCTCGAGCGGAATACAATTTTCAAGCCGTACAATTGCAAATGATGGATCACTTTACCCACGGATTATTGTCCGACAAGGGAAGAGAGACGTACCAGCATTATCACCAAGTAGCACTAAAGTCAACCAATTAATTAATTAATTACTCGCAGCCTAACAAACTCACGAAATGAAAGGAAGAATATTGATAATGCTGATGGCCATTAGCACAATAATACTAGCACAAGAGCAGTCTAATTCGGTTTTTACCGTTTATGAATGTATCGACTATGCGGTAGAAAATGCGGCCTCTATGAAAAACGCACGGCTCAATGAGCGGTCGGCTGAGGCACGGGTGAAAGAAACTATCGGTTTAGGATTGCCTCAGGTCTCAGGATCGGTTGCTGTCCAACATAGTCCAACTTTACAGCGATTTTTCTCACAGTACAATAGCGCAGGAGGTGGTTTTGGTATTACAGCCAATGATGCGTCTCAGTTAGGCGTCCAGGACGGAGATGTGTATGCAGCAGAGAACTTTTTCCAACTCCAGAGTGCAGGAGATGCGAATTTGAGTATTAATCAGCTAATTTTTAATGGCTCATACATTGTGGGTCTACAAGCATCTCAAGCATACAAAGATCTTTCTATCAAGCAAAGGGAGGATACTGAAGGCCGGATAGCGGTAGCCATTGGAAAAGCTTTCTTCAGTGTATTGATAAATGAGGATCGATTGAAGTTGTATGATGCGAATATTGGCAGATTGGATACGCTTTATCGTAATACAAATGAAATGTACAAAAATGGGTTGGCTGAGCAACTAGAAGTAGATCGCTTGAAAGTGTCACTTAACAACCTTACAACTGAAAGAGCCAATTTCACGGACTTGACTAAGCTCTCAAGACAATTACTCAAATTTCAAATGGGCTATCCTATGGATGAGGAGATTGGGCTGTCGGGTTCGATTCTGGAGATGCTCAAGGAGGAGATAGGACCTATCAACGGAGATGTGACTTTTGAAGATCGCCCTGATTACAGAGTATTGATGGCTAATAAAAAGCTTCAAGAATTGAATATAAAAAATAAATATGCTGAATCCTTACCGACGCTAGGCGCTTTTGCTACGCTAGGTATGAGTACTCAGTCACCCACTTTCAGTGGCATTTTTAAGACTGAAAGTGGTTTCGGTGAGCAGCAAGGAGTAGGGCCAGACTCTTGGTATAATTATTCCAATGTTGGTCTCAGCCTAAGGTGGAATCTCTTCACCGGCCTTCAAAGGAACTTCCAGATTCAGCAGGAAAAAATTGCACTGGAGCAAATTGAGAATAATGTGGAGATGATGCAGAATCAGATCAACCTAGAAGTACTGGATGCAGGCATTACATTTAGCAGCGCACTGGAGAGATTGGACGTTCAACGTGAAAATATTGAATTGGCTGAACGAGTTTTTAATAACTCAAAAATCAAATATGAGGAGGGTGTAGGATCCAGTCTAGAACTGGTAGATGCCGACAGATCTCTGAAAGAATCTCAAACAAATTATTATAACACCATTTTCGAAGCAATCCTTGCCAAAATAGACTTGGATAGTGCTAAGGGATTGACTAGAAAATAATCCAATGAAGAACCTAACAACAAAATATACAAGCATGAAACGTTTAATGTTCATCACTCTTCCGGTAGTTCTACTTATGATGGTAGGGTGTGGGGAAGATAAAGTTTCGAATGATGATTTGATTGCCAGTGGAGATGTCATGGCAATTAGAGCTAAGAAGAAAGAATTGTCTATTCAGCAGAGTGAGTTAGCTCAGCAAATTGCTGAGTTGGATTCTGTGATTGGCCACAAGGAGGGTAAAAAGAACCTTCCCTTGGTTACTACCTATGAGATAAAGCAAACAGTATTTGATCACTTTATAGAACTGCAAGGTGATGTAATGACGCGTCAGAATGTATTGATCTATCCTGAAACACCTGGTATTCTCAAAGATGTGCGCGTGAAAGAAGGCGATAGAGTGAATAGAGGTCAGCTGCTGGCTGTCATAGAAGACGGAGGAATCAGCAGTCAATTGATCCAAATGGAAACTCAGATGGCATTGTCAAAAACGACTTTTGAGCGACAAGGTAGATTATGGGACCAAAACATTGGGTCTGAGATTCAATATTTACAGGCCAAGTCGAGCTACGAAGTGCAGAAGAGCGCTGTTGCTCAAATGAAGAGCCAAATGGAGAAATTTCAAATACGTGCTCCCTTTTCTGGAATCATTGATGATGTAGTCAAGCAGCAAGGTACTGTAGTATCACCAGGCGGTTCTGGTTCTGAGATTTTTAGAATTATCAACTTATCTGAAATGTATTTGGAAGTGCCTGTACCAGAGAACTATATCAGCACGATCACGAAAGGAAAAGAAGTGAAGGTAATATTCCCAGTACTGGGTACAGAGCTTACCTCTAAAGTGAGGCAAACAGGCAATTTCATTAATCCAAACAATAGATCATTCTCTGCAGAGATATCGGTTCCAAATACTGAACGTCAAATCAAGCCGAATATGACGGCTAAGGTTTTGATTAATGATTACAAAAATGAAAGTGCTATCATGATTCCTCAAAGTGTAATCTCTGAGAATGCTGAAGGTGAGCAATATGTTTTTTTAGCTCAAGGGGTTACAGATGGTAATGGAGTCGTCAAGAAAGTAATCATCACTACGGGGAAAACAAATAACGATTTGATCGAAGTTTTGAGTGGTTTGAAAAGTACTAACAGCATCATCCAAGAAGGAGCTAGAAGTGTAAGAGATGGTCAGGAAGTTAAAATCATAAGACAATAATGGCTAACAAAGAGAATAAAGGAGCTAAGGAGTTTCGGCTAGCTTCATGGGCAATAGATAACCCATCCGTTATCTACGTTATGATCGGTCTATTCTTCTGGATTGGGTTGCAATCATACTTTGCAATGCCAAGAGAGGATTTTCCTGAAATCAAGGAAACGAAGATTTATGTCAGTACGCCTTATCCAGGCAACACTGCTGAGGATATTGAGCGATTGATCACAGATCCGTTAGAGGATGAACTCAAGAACGTGAGTAATGTAGTTGAGATCACGTCTACTTCTCAGGAAGATTATTCAATTATCACTGTGGAGTTTGACGAGGAAATCTCGGTGGAAATTGCTAAGCAAAAAGTGAAGGATAAGGTAGATGGGGAGAAAGCCAATGAGGATTGGCCACTTTTTAATGGCGCTAAGGTGGAACCGAATGTTTTTGATCTGAATTTGTCTGAAGAGATTCCTATTATGAACATCAACATATTGGGTGACTACCCAGTAGATAGACTCAAGGAATTTGCAGAGTATCTAGAAGGTGAGATTGAGGATTTGCCTGAAATAAAAGGTGCTGACATACGTGGGGCCCAAGAGAAAGAGGTGGAGGTTGCGGTTGATATTTTTAAAATGATGGCAGCCAAGGTTAATTTCGGAGATATTCTTCAAGCGATTGGTAATGGTAACATGACCATGTCTGCAGGTAACCTTAAAGCGAGTGGTCAGCGAAGAACCATCAGGATTTTGGGTGAGATTCAATCACCAGAGGAACTGGAGAATTTTGTCATCAAGACGGAGAACAATTCACCTGTATACTTGAAGGATGTTGCTACCGTAACATTTGATGATGAAGATAGGACAACCTACGCGAGATCATTCACTAGAAGTGTGGTTATGCTGGATGTGAAAAAGCGTGCAGGTAAAAACATGATTGCTGCTGCTGAAAAAATAGAGTTGATCATTGAGAAAGCTAGGCAAGATGAATTTCCTAGTGATTTGGAAATAACAATATCTAATAACTCGGCGCCAAGAACACTCAGTCAAGTAGATGATCTGGTGAATAACATTATCTTCGGAATCATACTGGTTGTTACGGTATTGATGTTCTTTCTCGGTTTTAGAAATGCCTTGTTTGTGGGGTTTGCGATTCCCATGTCAATGTTCATGTCTTTTATGATCCTCTCAGCTTTGGGCTATACACTCAATACGATGATCCTTTTCGGAATGATCATGGGACTCGGAATGCTAGTGGATAATGGGATTGTGGTAGTGGAGAACGTCTTCCGCTTGATGGAAGAAGAAGGCTTACCGCGAATACAGGCTGCAAAGCAGGGTATTGGTGAGATAGCTTATCCTATTATCATTTCGACTGCGACTACTGTAGCTGCGTTTGTTCCACTTGGTTTATGGCCGGGACTCTTTGGTCAATTTATGATCTATTTCCCGATTACGCTTTCAGTGGTATTAGGTTCGTCACTCTTTGTAGCTATTTTCATGAACTCCATGTTGGTTTCTAAATTCATGGAAGTAGGAAAGAAGGAGTTGAGTAGAAAGTCCTTGATTCGAAGTAGCGCAATATTGGTCATTCTTGGAGCATTTATCATGGTCGTTGGTGGTGCCATGCGGGGTTTAGGTTCAGTAATGATCGTAACCGCAATATTGCTATGGCTTTATAAGTATGTGATTAAAAATCTTGCTGAGAAGTTTCAAAGAAGTGCTCTGGTCAAATTTGAAAATGCATATCAGAAGACTTTAACATTTGCCTTGAGAAAGGGAAATGTCTATTGGTTTTTCAGTAGCACTGTATTAATGCTATTTGCTGCATTTGTCTTCTTTGGTATGTCTGTTGCATCACAAAGAACCAAGATAGAATTCTTCCCAGATAATATTCCGAATCAGATCATTGTCTATATAGAGTACCCTCAAGGTACCGCGATAGAGAAAACAGATCAATTGACAAGAAAGATCGAGAAGAGGTTTTACGAGGTTATTAACAGTCCTGAATACATCATAGAAGGAGAGAATGTCTTAGTAGCATCAGCCGTTTCTCAAGTTGGTGAAGGTGCTGGTAATCCTCAGACGGATGGTGGTTCGGCTGCCGAAATGCCTCATAAAGGAAAGATTACTGCTTCCATGCGACAATTTAAATTCCGGGCAGGCTTTGATTCTGAAAAGTTGAGAGCCAAGCTTCAGGAAGAATTGAGTGGTATTTATCCAGGCGTGGCTATTTCTGTCGAGAAAGATGCTAACGGGCCTCCAGCAGGTTATCCAATTAATGTTGAGTTATCAGGTGAAGACTATGATGAATTGATCGTAGCAGCTGGGGGAATGAGAAATTTCATCAATACTCAAAATATTGGAGGAATTGAAGAATTGAAAATAGACGTGAACAAGAGCAAGCCTACCATGGAAGTGGTTGTTAATAGAGAGAAGGCTGGAGAGTTAGGAGTTGCTGTTGGTCAAGTGGGAAGTCAGCTTAGAAGATCACTGTTTGGGGAAAAAGCTGGAATCTACAAGAAAGATGGAGAGGACTATGACATTAATGTTCGCTTCAATGAAGAATTGAGATATAACACCAGTGCACTCTTTAATCAAAATATCATCTTCCGAGATCAATCTTCTGGACGAATCAAAGAAGTTCCACTTTCAGCTATAGCTACAAAGAAGAACACCTCTGGTTTTAGTGCAATCAAGCATCGCAATAACAAAAGGGTTGTGACTATCTATTCAGGATTACAGCCAGGTTATACTGACGCAGCTGCCATCGTCAATGAGATTCGTGAAGCCATGGACGGTTATAATAATTTACCCACTAGTGTGACGGTCGATTACACTGGGCAGATCGAAGAACAGAATAAGCAAATGGCTTTCTTGGTCGGCGCATTCTTCTCTGGTTTGGGATTGATTATGCTGATCTTGATTTTTCAATTTGGAGGTATCTCTAAACCAGCCATCATTATGCTTGCTATATTCTTAAGCTTCATCGGTGTATTTGGTGGTTTGATTATCACAGGTTGGTCATTTGTAATCATGATGACTATGATGGGTATTATTTCCTTGGCGGGAATCGTAGTAAACAATGGAGTTGTTCTATTGGACTATACACAGTTGCTTATCGATCGTAAGAAAGAAGAGCAAGGTTTGGGCAAGGATGACTACCTAACGAAGGAAGAAGTGACTAGTGTTGTGGTCAGAGGAGGTAAAGCTAGGTTAAGACCTGTAATCCTAACCGCTGTAACCACTGTACTCGGTCTAATACCATTAGCCATCGGGTTCAATCTTGATTTCTTCTCATTATTCACAACATTTGATCCTAAGATCTACATCGGAGGAGATAATGTGATATTCTGGGGTCCTCTTGCTTGGACTGTGATTTTCGGATTAATTGTAGCTACTTTCCTTACGCTAGTCATTGTGCCTGTGCTGTTCACTATTGTGTACAGAATCAAATACTGGTTCTATCACAGACGCATGAAAACTGTAGCTTAATTAACAAACCTTCCAGCAAGTCACTAAGAGATCAGTCCTTTAGTGACTTGCTTTTTTTACCTCTATTGTACTATGAATAGAATCTATTTCCTTTTAGTAGCAGCCTTTCTGTATTTGGCTGTCGATTATTATGTATTTCAGGTGGTCCGATCTCTTGTCTCGGAGAGTTCAATGATGACACGAAGACTGGTCATGCTCGGTTATTGGGGCGTCACTATCCTAGCACTGCTTGGCATTGTGATGTACAATCAGATCGATCCAGTTAACCATAAAAATATTAGGCTATTCATCACCTCTTTCTTTTTCATTAACGTGATCGCAAAGCTTTTCGCTTCTCTGGTGATCTTTGGTGATGATATGAGACGGGTTGTTAGCTATGCTTTTCAGTTTGTTCAGCCAGACACGAGTCCAAAAGTACCTGGTCGTTCAGAGTTTATGGGGAAGGCAGCGCTGATAGCCGGAACAATTCCTTTTGCTACGTTGTCATTCGGGATATTATCAGGAGCACATGATTATCGTGTAAGGAATAGAGTAGTTACTCTTCCCAATTTACCAAAAGCCTTTGACGGAATCCGGATAGTGCAGATATCGGATATTCATACAGGGAGTTTCTTTAATAAGACAGCGGTAAAGGGAGGAGTTGATATCATTAGCCAGCAGAAACCAGACTTGGTGTTGTTTACTGGAGACTTGGTAAACAACGAAAGTAGTGAGGCAAAGCCATACCTTGATATTTTTAGCAAGGCAAAAGGCAGCATTGGTACATATTCGACCATGGGAAATCATGATTATGGTGATTATAATTCATGGTCTAGTCCTGCCGCTAAGCAAAAGGATATTAAGCAATTGCACGATATGCACCGCTACATGGGTTGGGATATTCTATTGAATGAAAACCGCCTGATTGAAGTGGATGGAGAAAAAATTGCATTGCTTGGGCTGGAAAATTGGGGTGAAGGTCGATTCTCGAAATACGGTGATATGTCAAAAACGTACCAAGGCACGGAAGAAATTCCATTTAAGATCTTGATGTCTCACGATCCGAGTCATTGGGATGCTCAGGTTAGAAAAGAGTATAAAGACATAGATTTAATGTTGGCGGGGCACACCCATGGAATGCAGTTTGGTGTGGAGATCGGCAACTTTCGATGGAGTCCATCTCAGTATATCTACAAACAATGGGCAGATATGTATCAGAAGGATAATCAGTATCTCTATGTCAATAGAGGTTTTGGGTTTCTTGGATACCCAGGTAGAGTAGGAATTCTACCTGAGATCACTGTCATTGAATTAAAAGCTTCTTAGTCTCTCTAGTGTCTACTAAACTGTTATAATTGATTTGTACGTCAAGCAATAAATGCATTAATTTGACTTTATTCACTAGACTAAAAATAGTATGATCTTAGGCGTAAGCGGTTGGCTTGGAAAGAAAATCGGGATGAAGGAAGGGACAGTACGAATCATTTTTGTGATAGCGGCACTTTGCTTTGGTGTTGGAATAGGACTCTACCTATTATTATGGATTATTAAGCTGCTCAGTAAATAGAAGGGCTTAAGTCCAGCGATTTAATATGGCAGGGCGTTTTCAATCCTCGATCTTACAAGACTAGCAATCATTTCAGGCTGTACCTCACCGGACAAAATAGGTGGCAAGACCTGATAGTTCACAGTTTGGCCAATGTTTAAGGGAAAAAACCCATCCTGAAAAATCTTGTAGTTACCATCGACAAGAAATGGCACTACGGGCGTCCCTGGACTGGCAGTGACAAGTGATACTAGCCCTCCAGCTTTAAACTCTTTCAGTTTTCCTGTTCTGCTTCGAGTTCCTTCAGGAAATATGCAGACTGAATGACCCTTCTCTGCTAATTTGGAAGCATATTCCATCATTTGTACTTTAGTCTCCTTTCCTTTTTTTCTATCTATTAGCAATGAGCCTCCTTTCTGTAGGTTAAATGAAATACTAGGTACTCCGCGGCTGAGTTCTTTTTTGGCAATGAACTTCATATGATGGGCACGTAGTAGCCAGATGATAGGCGGAATATCCATCATACTCTGGTGGTTTGACGCAACAATGATACTTCGATTTTCAGGAAGGTTTTCAAGACCAGATACACTGATTTTAGTGCCTAGAATTTTCAAGCTTTGCAGCAGACAAACATTGAGCAAATCAACTGAGCGTTTGTGCGCCTCATAGCCACCAAGATGATAAACTACCAGTTGAATAAAATGGAAAAAGACCAATAGGAACACAAAAACCAAGTAAAATAGAATCGTAAGAGGGATGGCTAGTAGAACTTTCATGTCGTATTACTATGATTGATTTTAGTAGTTATGACTTTTGTCAGACTGAGGCTAAAATAGGCCATTGCTTTTTGATTTATAACCATCAAATGCTAACTTTATTATTGACCAGTCGTTCAGTCAATAAATGAGTCCAAGAACAAAAGCCCAGTTTGATGAGATCAGAGAGCAGACCGTCGAAAAAATATTCGATTCGGCACTCCGACTATTTGGTACCCTGGGGTATAAGTCGACAGGTATAGCTGCCATTGCCAAAGAGGCCAAAGTATCCAAAGGACTGTTGTATCATTATTTTATAAGTAAAGAGGATTTGTTGGTTCAGCTAGTGAATAGCTTGATGGATAAGTATACACAGGAGACGCAAGAAATGGATATTTCAGATCCTAAGGAAACGCTGAAGAGCCTATTTCAAATGTTTTTTAGAGAAGTCCGTCAAAACAAACAACAGTGGAGATTGATGACCAATTTGGCCATAGAGGTCAATGAGTTGAGTTTTATCAGAGATCTGGCTATTCAGAAGCTATCTAGCTATCTAGTTCTTTTTGAAGAAGTTTTTCTTGAACTCGAATACACTGATCCGGCAGGAGAGGCTTGTTTATTGGCGGCATTATTTGACGGCATTGGTATCCAGTATTACGTTTTTGATGATGATGCCCACTTGAAACAATTAGAAAATGCATTAGTAACCAAATATTGTAAATGATGAAAAACGCTATTTTCCTACTGTTTCTATTATTTGCCTCTAGGGCTCAAGCCCAAGGGGCAACGGATATTGTCAAAGCGGCAGATCAACTGATGCAGGGTACTTCCTCGCAAGGTGAAATGCTAATGCAGATTGTTCGCCCTAAGTGGACGAGGGAAATAAAAATTAAAAGTTGGTCACAGAGAAATGAATATAGCCTCATGCTCATCACCGCTCCCGCTCGTGATGCCGGGACAGGTTTTTTGAAAAGGGAAAAAGAGTTGTGGAATTGGCAACCAACAATAGATCGAGTGATCAAGATGCCACCCTCCATGATGATGCAGAGTTGGATGGGTTCAGACTTTACCAATGATGACCTTGTCCGAGAGTCTTCAATTGTCCGAGACTATACGCATGAACTGTTAGGAGATACTACTATGCAGGGGTATGATACTTGGATACTGGAACTTATCCCATTGGAAGATGCACCAGTCGTCTGGGGTGCAATAAAGGCATACATCACAAAAAAGGATTATTATCAGCTGATGGTTAAGTATTATGATGAAGATAGCTACCTCATCAATACCATGTCTATGTCTGAGATAAAACAAATGGGAAATCGAAAGATTCCAAGTAGGCTGGAGATGGTACCAGCTGAAAATCCAGAACAGAAAACAATTCTGATTTACCTGTCAATGGAATTCGATGTCCAGATGGATTCCAAGTTCTTTTCGATTCAAAATATGAAAAATATAAGGTATTAAGGTCATGAATATGTATTTGAAACTTGCGTGGAGAAATGTCTGGAGAAATAGAAAGCGAACTTGGATCACGGCTTCTTCTATTGCGTTTGCGGTTTTCTTTTCCTGTGTAATGCAGTCCATGCAGCTAGGTTCTTATGAGCGCATGATTGATAACTCCGTGCGGTTTTATACAGGACATCTAGCTATTCACGCTGATACCTACTGGGATGAACAGATATTGGACAATGCCTTTGAAAGATCCTTACTAAAGGACCTATCGATTGATGATAGCAAGGTCATTGCCAATGTACCAAGGCTCACTTCTTTTGCGCTAGCTTCTTTTTCCGAAAACACGAAAGGCGTTATGATCAGTGGAATAGAACCTGAAGCAGAATCTAGCTTGACCAATTTGGACCAAAAAATAGTACAAGGCTCTTACCTGACTGATCAGAGTGTGATGGTTGGTCAAGGTCTTGCAGATCATCTGAAGTTGGTTGTTGGTGACACATTGGTGCTGATTGGTCAAGGATATCATGGTGTCAATGCTGTAGGGAAGTATCCTGTTGTTGGCACATTAAAATTTCCAGTACCCGAGTTTAATCAATCGGCTGTTTACATGACTTTGTCGACAGCACAAGCTTTTTATGGGGCACCAGGTTTGATCACAACACAATCAATCCTGGTTGACAAGGTGAAATCCATAGAAAAAGTAAGACAAGCGATTATCCCTCAAATCTCTGCTGCAAGCTTAGAAGTCTTGAATTGGGAGGAGATGATGCCTGAGTTGCTTCAGGGTATTGAAATGGACTACTATGGAGGTTTAGTTATGATTTATATTCTTTACGCCGTCATTGGCTTTGGTATACTAGGTACTTTCTTGATGATGACCAAAGAGCGGACATATGAGTTTGGCATCTTGTCTTCCATAGGCATGCGAAAGTCCAAGATCCAAGTTACCGTGGCATTTGAAATAGTGATGCTTACTTTTTTAGGTGTTTTGATAGGCTTGTGTATGAGTGCTCCAATAGTGATATACTTCTTTTACAATCCTATTCAGTTTACAGGTGACTATGCCGCAGCCTTCGAAAACTTTGGCTACGAGGCGATCATGCCCTTTTCAATGGATCCTGTCGTCTTCTATAATCAGGGTGTAGTTGTTTTGATTATTTCACTGTTTCTAGGCATTTATCCCATGCTGTATATCAAGAATCTCCAAATCATAAAAGCCCTTAAAGAATGATCACTGCTCTCTCATGGAAAAATATTTGGCGATCTAAACGAAGAAGCTTCGTAGTGATGGGCGCGATCATCTTAGGGGTATGGGCTTTGATATTTATGGTGGCTTTTTACAATAGTTTTGGTGAAGCCTTCATCAGAAGTGCTGTGCAGTATGAACACTCTCACTTGCAAGTGCAAACTGAATCATACATTATGAATCATGAGATATCTGATCATTTGGAAGATGCAGATATGATTATCAATAAAATTGAAGAACAAGCATCTGTTGCAGCTTACTCTGACCGATTGATCGTAGGAGGGATGATCGCTTCACCTAAAAACAGTTTGGGTGTAAATGCCTACGGCATAAACCCAGAACTGGAGGAATCTACAACCAAACTTCGCAGTCAGTTAGTAGATGGAACCTACTTTGAAAAAGTGAAAAGAAACCCTATGCTCATTAGCCAAGAAATGGCAGATAAACTTAAGGTAAAAGTTCGTTCAAAAGTGGTTTTAACTTTTCAGGATATCGACCTAAATATCACAGCAGCTTCTTTTAGAGTGGAGGGGATTTTTGACTCAAAGTCACCAAAGATCAATGGTAG
>JBLHTU010000060.1:0-17729 GCA_047627515.1 Cyclobacteriaceae bacterium
TGATCACCTGCGGCGCTGAGTAGTGCTCCTCCAAAAAATCATAGGCTGAAAGCAAATCAGACAGGTTGGAAGAAAAGTTAGTGTCTGCAAAATCTCCCTTACTAGACCCTAAGCCTGTAAAGTCAAATCTGAGCACAGCAAACTCCTTTTGTGTGAGTGACTGACTTATATTTTCAACTGCATTGAGCGACTTTGAGCAGGTAAAACAGTGTGCGAAAATAGCGAATGCTTTTGGCTGACCAACCAGTGGAAAATCTATTTTACCGGAGAGTTTTATTCCCCCTTCATTCAAAAAGTTGACATTTTGTGATCGCATTTTGCTGCTATCTTTTGTATCTTAACAGAGTGAAATTCTGACTTCGACTATCAGTTAACACAAGTTAAAAGAAACAGGTCTATGTTCCGTTGTTTTCGCCTTTTTGTATTCCTCTCTATCAGCTGCGCGACAGCTGATCTAGGTGCACAAACCTTGCATTATGAGGTCGTGAGGGGAGATAAGAACCTGGGCTCAATGCAGGCCAACAGGGTTTGGAATGGAGATCAGCAGACGTTCTTCATCGAAAGCGAAGTGTCCTTTAAAATCCTATTCAGCTTCACAGTTAATTATGAGCAAGAAGAAATCTTTTTGGGAGACACGCTTATTTCCGGATACGGCTACAATACACTCAATGGCTCAAAGCAGAAAGAAACAAGCCTAACCAAAGAGTCTGATAATTATTTACTGACGTTTGATGGTGTCAACAATAGGTTGCATAAAAACCAGATACTAAAATCTATGTCACAGATCCATTTTATGGAGCCTACGGACGGAATGTCCTATTTCTCTCAGCATTTTGGCAAGTTTGTCGACTTTAAAAAGATTGGTGAGCATACATATCTAATGGTCTCTCCGGATGGAGAAAACCATTATACCTACGAAAACGGCTTCTGCAAAGAAATAAAAGTGAGTAGGGACTATGCAACATTTTACTTTAAAATGAAACCTGAAACATTGGCACGCGTGAAAAACAGGACAGACAGCCTGTTTCACAAATGATCAAAACACTTAAATCGATTTTATTCCCCGTTGCTTTACTTCTCAGTTTTGGGTTTTTCCTCTTTCTAACCAACCAGATTTTTACACTTTATCAGATAACTCAAGCGATACATCCTGTCGTAGGCTATCTCGTTTTAGCTGCTAGCAGTGGGCTTACACTAGGCCTGCTCTCGTATCCGCTTTGGGTGTACTTCAAACTTCCAAAACCGCTCCACCCTCCAACTACAGAAGCTGACCTTCCTGTTTATCGAACCCGACTGGCCTTACGATTATCAACTAACCCTCTGCTTAAAGCAGAGGCGATTCAAGTTTCCACGACTAACCTTGCAGTTTGTGTAGATCGGTTGAATCAGGAGGCAGATCTTGTGATCAGGGATACATCCAAAATGATTTTTCTAACTACAGCGATTTCACAAAATGGAAAGCTTGATGCTTTCACTGTATTGGCAGCTCAGCTAAAAATGGTCTGGAAAATCACAGGGATCTATTATCAGCGTCCTACTCTACGCGAAATTGGCAGAATCTATGCCTACGTGGGGGCAAGCTCTCTATTGGCCACAGAGATCGAAGACCTTGATCTTACACGGCAGATCGAACCGGTCGCAACTTCGATGCTAAAAAACGCCTCCGGCAAGTCAGTACCTTTCATCGGTTCGGCCTCGACTTTGATCATGGACTCATTGCTAGAGGGATCCACAAATGCTTTTTTATCGCTACGGGTCGGTATTCTTACCAAAAACTATTGCGGTGCGTTGAGCGTCTTTGATAGTAAAGCAGCCAAGCGGGCTGCCTTTAAAGAAGCTGCTAAGTCTCTCAAGTCTGTGACAGTGAAGGCATCCAGTGAAGTGATCAATAGCTTGATTGCAGCCACGAAGAACGCCGGCATAGATACACTCAAGTCAAGCTGGGAAGGAGTAAAAAAGACAGGACGAAAAGTAGGTCAAGGGATTAGCTCTTCAATTCCCTTTCAAAAGAAACCTAAGAAATTAAGAGAACCATGAGGGTACTTCCAGTTCAAAAAGAGGCTGTCTAGCCAGCCTATTACTTTCTGAAAAAAGAATCTACAAATTCCATCTTATTGAAAACCTGTAAATCTTCGACCCTTTCTCCAACACCTATATACTTAACAGGTATCTTAAATTGATCCGAAATACCAATCACGACGCCACCCTTAGCTGTACCGTCTAACTTTGTAATAGCCAGCGAAGTCACCTCCGTCGCTTTAGTAAACTCCGTCGCTTGAATAAAAGCGTTTTGTCCAGTACTCCCATCCAGTACAAGCATGACCTCATGCGGTGCCTCAGGTACAAACTTCTGGATAACACGCTTGATTTTGGTTAACTCATTCATCAGATTAACCTTTGTGTGCAACCTGCCCGCCGTATCAATGATGACTACATCAGCGTTCTGTTCTTTACCCTCCTTCACAGCTTCAAATGCAACAGCTGCTGGGTCAGTATTCATTCCCTTGGAGACAACTGGCACTCCTACACGCTCACCCCACATGATCAGCTGATCTACTGCAGCAGCTCTAAAAGTATCAGCAGCACCCAGGATCACTTTTTTATCTAGCGCCTTCAATTGAGCAGCAAGTTTACCGATCGTCGTGGTCTTTCCTACTCCATTGACTCCAACCACTAGAATGACATATGGGCCATCCACTTTGGGTAAATCGAATCCTTCAAGATCTTCAGTATAGTTTTCCGAAAGGAGTTCTGCGATTTCCTCTCGGAGAATACGATTGAGCTCATCTGCTCCTAGATACTTATCTTTCGCGACCCGCTGTTCAATCCGGTCGATGATTTTTACCGTCGTGTCCACCCCTACGTCTGAGGTAATCAACACCTCCTCAAGCTCATCAAGGACGTCAACGTCGACAGTCGCCTTACCGACTACGGCCTTACCTAGCTTTTCAAAAAAACTATTTTTAGATTTCTCTAACCCTTTGTCAAGGGTCTCCTTTTTGTCTTTCGAGAATACTTTCTTAAACAAGCTCATGGCGAAACTGATTTAGTGATTAAAGATAGCGGTAACTTTACACGCTGTAAATACAAAAAGCCGATCAATGGTTCATCATTGATCGGCTTTTTACGTGATATTATTACTAATTACTTAGCTAATACGTTTTTTACCTCTTCTTCAGGAACCATGTCCTCTTTGAAAGAATAAGCGCCTGTCTTTTCTGATCTTACCGCTCTGATTACCCGAGCAAATTTTGCTCCACCTGGTTGCTTTAGTGTTGCTACTACTTTCTTAGCCATTGTTACTTAATTTCTTTGTGAACAGTATGTTTACGAAGTATCGAGTTGTACTTCTTCATTTCAATACGCTCAGGCGTATTCTTTCTGTTTTTTGTCGTGATATAGCGTGACGTCCCTGCCACACCTGTTGTCTTGTGCTCTGTGCACTCCAAAATCACTTGTATTCTATTTCCTCTCTTAGCCATGACACTTATACTGATACGTTACCGTTTGCTCTTGCCTTTTTAAGCACATCCATGATACCATTTTTGTTGATGGTTCTAAGTGCAGTTGTTGATACTTTCAACGTAATCCACCTATCCTCTTCAGGAATGTAAAAACGTTTCTTGTGCAAGTTCGGCATGAACTTCCTTCTGGTTCTATTGTTCGCATGGGAAACGTTGTTCCCTGTTTGAACTTTCTTACCTGTGATATCGCAGATTTTTGACATTATTCTAGTCCTTTTGAAAAACGGACTGCAAATATGAGCAAAATAGATTCATAAACAAACAAACTATCGTTATTGAGCACTATTTCTGGACATTAAAGCCATATGGACAGTGTCTACAGCCGGATTTGCAGCAATAGCCTCGATTTAAATGATATTTTTCGGTAAAAACCAGAAACCCCTCCGGTGTATAATAGTAGTCTTTTTCATCATGTCCTGTCTTTTTGGACGGGCTATCTGGCATGGCGATAATTATCAGTGGCAAAGAACCGTAATTTGTTGTTAGATTCTTTTGTTTTGTGCCTCAATTAAATTTTTAACCCAAATACCCCACTGATATGAAGGAAGCAACGCTAAACAGCAAGGATCTCATGGCGCTCGAAAATGAGTACGGCGCACATAACTATCACCCCTTACCTGTTGTCCTTGCCCGAGGTGAGGGTGTATTTGTATGGGATACAGACGGAAAAAGATACTATGATTTTTTGTCGGCTTACTCCGCTGTCAATCAGGGGCATTGTCACCCTGCCATCATCGGGGCATTGACTGAGCAGGCCTCGACGCTGACATTAACAAGCCGAGCTTTTTACAGCGATGTATTGGGTCAGTATGAAAAGTTCGTAACGAAGTATTTTGGATTTGAAAAAGTGCTCCCGATGAACACTGGTGCGGAAGCGGTTGAAACGGCCATCAAAATCTGTCGAAAATGGGGGTATGAGAAAAAAGGCGTGCCTGAAAATGAAGGGAAAATCATTGTTTTTGACCAAAACTTTCATGGACGGACAACAACTATCATCAGTTTCAGCAGTGACCCAGATGCACGTAAAAACTTTGGCCCATTTACTCATGGCTTTATCAAAGTGCCTTACAACGATCTCGAAGCACTAAAGGAGGCATTTGATGATCATCGTAATATCGTTGGTGTCTTGGTAGAGCCTATACAGGGAGAAGCCGGCGTCATGGTGCCTGACGAAAACTTTTTGCGCGGCATCGCTACCCTCTGTAAAGAAAATAACGCCTTATATATAGACGACGAAATCCAAACTGGTGTCGCTAGAACTGGAAGTTTGCTTGCGACTTGTGGCAATTGTTCTTGTGCAGGCCATTGCGAGCAACAGCCAAGCTATGTGCGCCCAGATATGCTAATTTTAGGTAAGGCGCTGTCAGGCGGCGTATATCCTGTGTCCGCTGTCCTTGCAGATGATGCAATAATGGAGGTGATCACACCCGGAACACATGGGTCCACTTACGGCGGCAATCCGCTAGCGTGCAAAGTAGCTATAGCAGCGCTGGAAGTTGTTACAGACGAAAACTTATCCGCCAACGCTCGAGTCTTAGGTCAACTATTCCGCGATAGAATGAATGAGCTAGCTAAAAAATCAACATTAGTCAAATTAGTTCGAGGTAAAGGCTTACTGAATGCAGTTGTTATTAATGATCACCAGGACAGCAGTACAGCATGGGATATCTGCATTGCGCTTAAGAACAATGGTTTAATTGCTAAACCCACACATGGAAATATTATCCGATTTGCCCCTCCATTGGTGATAACAGAAGTGCAGCTACATGAATGCTGCGATATTATCGAAAAGACAGTCCTGTCTTTTCGTAAAGCATAATGAGAACGAGAGGCTTTCTAATGTAGAAAGCCTTTCATAATTTAAAGGCATGAAGACTCGCCTCTTACTCATCGCTCTGCTAATATTTGCTGTTGCACGTTTGTCCGCGTCAACAATCATTGACAGCTTGAAGTCCCTTCTCACACACCAAGGTGGAATCGAACTGGTTCAAACCATCAACGAATTATCCTGGCATTACAAAAACATTGATGTAGACAGTGCCTTGCTCTATGCACGCCAAGGTTTAAGGTTCGGTGCTGCTTTCAATTCTCAACAAGCCATTGCGTTGAGCCTGAATAGCATGGGTAATGCTTTTGAAGCTAAAGGGCTGGTTGACTCTGCTCTTTACTATCACAATCAGTGCCTTATAATCAAACGAAGCTACAGTGACACTTTAGGGATTGCCAATTCTCTTAACAACATTGGAATCCTGTACGATGAAATGGGGGATTACAGTAGATCCCTTGCACACTATTTTGAAGCGCTTGGATACTTCGAAGAACTAGGAGACCTGGGTAGCCAAGCGATGACTTTTGGCAATATTGGCATTGTCTATAAAAAGCAAAAGGTGTACGAAGACGTCCTTCAGTATTATAAAAAAGCACTTCGAATCTATAAAACCCTCAATCATGATTTTGGGACAGTCGTCACCACTGGAAACATCGGATCTGTTTATATCAATCTAGGCAAGTACGATTCCTCAATCCTTTTTTCTCAACAAGCCAGAGCCGGGTACCTCGACTTAGACTATGTCCGATATGTCCCTTATATCAATGGTAACATTGCCATCGCATTGGATAGCATGGGTAACTATAATGAAGCTTTAACTCTCTATCAGAAAACAATTGATGGCCATATTGAACATGAAAACAGTTATGAACTAGCCAATACATATCTTGGATTGGGTCTCATGATGATGAAGATAGGAAACTATGCCTCCGCTCTAGCAAATGCCAATAAGGGGATACCGTTGGCTCGCTCATCATCCGCCGTTGAATTTCTTATCGAGCTCAAGAAGCTTCAAGCCCGAGCCCTCGGTGGGCTGCAACAATATGAGCAAGCGTTCTCTGCCTTCAGTGAATTTTACGTCGGTAAAGACAGCTTGTATCAGAAAGAGCGTGTTCGCCAAATATTTGAATTAGAAGCTAAGTACGAAACCGCTAAAAAAGAACAACAAATAGAATTGCAACAGGCAGAAATTGCGGAACAAGAAGCTCAGAATAGACAAAAGGTAACGGTGATCATAACGCTGATTCTTGCGGTGATATCCCTCTCTGTGATCATACTACTCGTAAGAAGTAGAGCCAGAAAGAAACAGGCCTTGATTCGCCAGGAGGCTGAGCTTAATCTTCGCGAAGCTCAAATAGAATCAACTATCCAGTCGCAAGAACAGGAAAGGTCACGCTATGCCAAGGATCTACATGATGGTTTTGGTCAGATGATATCTATTCTCAACCTCAACTTAAAATCACTAGCAGAGGATAAGCCTGACAGACATAAAGTCTTTGACAACAGTAGCAAGGTCCTAGATGAAATGTACACAGAGTTGAAAAATATTTGTTTTAATCTGATGCCTCAGACATTGATACTATCAGGACTGCCCGCAGCAATCAGTGAATTTGCCGATCGCATCAATCGGACAGACCAGCTGCACGTAGATGTAGATATTTTTGGAATGGAGCAGCGACTTGGGGATTTGCAAGAAGTATCCATGTACCGAATCATACAGGAGTGGGTGAATAATATCCTGAAATACAGTGATGCTAAACGGATTATGATCCAGTTGACAAGAGATGAGGGTGAGCTAACGTTACTAATTGAAGATGATGGTTTAGGGTTTGACACAAAAGCACTGGAAAACAGCAGCGGTAACGGCTGGAGAAATATACATACAAGATGTAAATTGGTGCAGGGGGCTTTAGTCTTGGACACACAAGTAGGCAGAAAGGGAAACACACTTATTATCGAAGCGAAAAGCACAGTTACCAAACATTCTACTGCTTTTAATAAGGTAACTGCTGATTAGCGGTATCACAATATCCCCTGATGACGGTATGGGTTCATTCTTTTGTGGATGCTAATTTGCCACTATGAATGTATTATCTTCCGTCAGAAATCGAACAGCAACGCAAGCTATGCGCATTTTTTTGACGGATGACCATGCAATCCTATTAGAAGGTCTTGTAAAGATTATAACCTCCAGAGAAGGACTGGAAGTCATCGGTACCGCCGCTTCTGTCCAATCTACCATCGATCAGCTTTCACAACTAAAAGTAGATCTACTAATCACTGATTATAACTTGCCAGATGGGGATGGATTAGGATTGGTCCAACGGGTCAAAAGAAAATACCCAGATATAAAAATCATCGTGCTTAGTATGTATGACGAGTCCCACCTTGTCAAAGAAATCTTGAAGGAAGGTGTTTCTGGGTATGTACTGAAAAAGGATTCTCACATTGAGCTGTTGAATGCTATTGAAGCTGTTGGAAACGATAAGATATTCCTGTCTAATGAGATCAATAGCATGCTATTGCAAAACCTTAAAGGGGGTCAAGAAACGAAACTGCTGACGGACCGCGAGAGAGAGATCCTAAAACTGATCGCGAGAGAATTTACCAACCGAGGCATCGCAGAAGAGCTATTCATCAGTGAGCGTACTGTTGAAACGCATCGAAAGAATATCCTACGTAAAACCGGAACCCACAATCTGGTAGGGTTGATAAAATTTGCCTACGCCAATAACCTGATCTGAATATACCACTTCAATGGCATACAATACCCTACGCTGTGGGTCTACCATTCAATATTAGTTGGGGCTTAACTCTGAGGGAAAGCGTCTAATAAGCAATTCAGTCTTTCTAACTGATAAAATGAAGCGAATACTGTTTCTTTGAACCACTATGCTAAATATTAAACAGCTTCAATTCCTAGTTCTCATCACCTTGGGCATTGCTTGTAAACCAGCACCTCCCACCTATCAGCTCACAGGTCAGAATACGAAAACTAATGCATTGCTCATCGGCCTACATGCAATCAATGAGCAGATAGTATGGGCAAGTGGCACAAACTCAACCGTCATAAGAACACTCGATGGCGGTCAGGCATGGGAGCAGTATCAATTGGCGCGTGAGGATAGTTTGCAGTTCAGAGACATACATGGGATAGACACCAACAATGCAATAGTCCTTAGTATCGGTGAAGGGCCTGCATCACGTATCTATCATTTCAATACACAAACGGGCTGGAGTGAAAACTTTAGAATGGCTGATTCTGCAGGCTTCCTTGATGCGTTTGACTTCTGGTCAAACGGTTATGGCATTGCCTACGGGGATGCGATTGACAGCATACCTTATATTCTCAAAACTGAAGACTGGGGTAATACGTGGGAACGAATAACAGGGGCCAATATGCCCAAGGCCGGCAAAGGTGAAGGTGGATTTGCTAGCAGTGGGACATGCGTTATTACGGGTAAGAAAGGGAAGGTTTGGATCGGTACCGGAGCTGGAGGTAACGCGCGGATGCTGTTTTCTGCAGATTATGGCTCTTCATGGCAAAGTTTCAAGACGCCAATGGTGAAGGGTGATGCGGCGGGTATCACAACTGTTCGTTTTGACGGCAATGTCGGAATCATTGCTGGAGGAGACCTTACCAAAAGTCAGGAATGGTCTGAAAACCTTTTCTGGACAGATACCAATGGGAAATCTTGGTACCCCTTGCCACAACCTAAGACTCCTGGAGCCTTTTATGGCTCTGGCTTTGCAAAAATCAATGGTTCCTATGTATCCCTAGTCTGCGGGCCCGAAGGGGCTGACTTATCCATGTCTCTTGGAGAGCAATGGGTGAAAATAAGCCCTGACGACCTTTGGACTGCTACACTATTACCCTCTGGTACAGGCTGGATCGCAGGTAAAGGAGGCAATATGCTTCGTATAGACGTAGCTCCTAAGTAATCCCTAGTTGCAAGAAGCATTGTAACAATTGACTATTTCTTGCACTGACTTATACTTCTCACCTGAGGGCTTCATAGCATACGTCTGGCAGCTGCTTAAGTATGTTTTTATCACTTTTTGTTTTCAGCCAAAAAGATCCATGTCCACCCTTGCCATTCTGTTACTTCCTTGTAAGTGAATTAAATCCATAGAACTGATCATGTGCTCTCCTTGATCTAACTAGTCCCGCTGATAATAATTTAGCTGCCCTTGTGTAACTACTCGTAAGCATTCCCAATCCTGATTTATTGGTGAATCAGCAAGGTCATAGTAATTGTCAAGAAAACTAAAATCCGAAGATTCTACTATCGGGATACTCTCGTAAACGTCAGCATCCATTTTAAAAGTAAAAATTTGTGATTTGGAGAATTCTCTTTTCTTCTTAAAGTTGGCTTCTCGACAAACAACCTTATCTAAAAAATCCGTACTTGTCAGGGTCGTTTTACAAATTGCCACAAAACCTCGCAGCGTATCTCCAGAAAGATTGTCCTTTGTCCGTCTAACAATAAACCCTGCTTGATAAGGAGCTTTTTACTGGGCATTCACGACCCATGATGTACATAAAACACAGATTACAAATACACTTATTTGGTATAGATATCTTCTTTCTTGATTTCTATCTTTCCCCTTCGTCCTATCAATCATTGAATTGAATATATCGCTCCCACTTCTCAATGACCTCTGAAAAATCTGTAGGCAAGTCGGAGTCAAACTGCATAGCCTCCTTTGTAATCGGATGAATGAAGCCCAGTGTTTTCGCATGCAATGCTTGTCGAGGAATCGTTTTGAAGCAATTGTGTATAAACTGCTTATACTTTGCAAAAATTGTTCCCTTCGAAATCTGATCCCCCCCGTATAAGACATCGTTAAATAACGGGTGGCCGAGGTACTTTAAGTGTGCTCGTATCTGATGCGTCCTACCTGTTTCAAGCTTGCACTCAATCAAGCTGACATATCTAAAATCCGTCAGTGTTTTGTAATGTGTAATCGCATGCTTCCCAAAATCTGCCAAAGGAAACGCTGTAGTGACTCGACGGTCTTTGTGGCTTCTACCGACGTTTACATTAATCGTACCGGCTTCTGGTTCTGGTGCTCCCCAGACCAAGGCATGATAAGTACGTTCGATACTATGGTCTCTAAATTGCGCTGATAAACCTGTCATGGCTTGTTCGGTTTTGGCAATCACCAATAACCCAGATGTATCCTTATCTATTCTATGTACAAGCCCAGGCCTTCCATCGTTACCAGGCATCTCCGGTAGGTTTTGAAAATGCCAGCTCAGGGCGTTTACAAGTGTCCCTGACCAATTCTGGTAGGCTGGATGAACGACCATCCCTGCCGCTTTATTGACGACGAGCAGATGAGGGTCTTCGTAGACAATATTTAGAGGGATTTCTTCTGGAATCACCTCATTATCTCTTGGCGGTTCAGGAAGCTCAACCGTAATCACGTCTCCAGGGCGTACTTTGTAGTTCGGCTTGATTTGCGCACTGTTAACTAATACAAACCCTTCTTTGATTCCATCTTGAATCTTGTTTCGTGTAACGTTTGGCAGCCGGTCCATCAAAAACTTGTCAACCCTAAGCAAAGTCTGCTTGGGGTCTGCCTCAATTTTATGGTGCTCATAGAGCGCACCAGTCTCTTCATCAAATTCTGGTTCTGTGAAGTTCGCCGATTCCTGTTCTTGCATCCTGCAAAAATACTATATTGGCAGCCATGAACCTTAACATCTCTGAGACTCCTACTCAACTGCTTGACAGCCCTTTTTTAGCGGCTAAGGGTGTCCGGGTTCTTGTAAAAAGAGATGACTTGACACATAAGACTGTGATGGGAAACAAATGGAGAAAACTGAAGTATAATCTACAGTTTGCCATCGATTCAAGCGCAACCGGCATCGCCACTTATGGCGGTGCTTTTTCCAATCATATCGCGGCCACTGCGGCCGCATGTAATCTAGCTGGCTTGCAAAGTGTCGGTATCATCCGTGGTGATGAGCTGAACTCAAATAGTAACCCTACTTTATCTCTTGCTGCAAAAGACGGAATGCGCTTGATCTTTGTAGATCGCATCAAGTATCGCGAGCTCACCTCCACTTTGCAAATGCCTCCGCAGGTGCCAAAAAGTTTTTATGTATTGCCTGAAGGGGGTACGAATGAGCTCGCTATTAAGGGGTGCAGCGAAATTCTCGAAGAGGTAAAAGAAACATTTGATATTGTCTGCGCTCCTGTAGGAACCGGCGGCACCTGTCTAGGATTACTCAAGACGATTACTACAAATCAGGAGCTTTACGGCTTTTCAGCCTTGCGCGGATCCTGGATCAACAAAGAATTTGCTTTGCTTATGGAGCAATACAAAATAACTTCGCCCCGATTTAAGCTCTTTGAAGACGTAAAGTTTGGTGGTTACGCTAAGCATAATCCCACTTTGATACAATTTATTCTTGGTTTTAGACAAGAATACGATATTTTGCTTGATCCCATATATACAGGAAAGATGTTTTACAGCGTTTGGGATATGGTGAAAAATGACCAAATTGCAAGAGGGACCTCCTTACTGTTAATACATACGGGTGGTTTACAGGGAGTATCTGGATTTAACTTTCGTTTTGGTCAAAGTTTGCCTTCCTCCTAGAACGGTGTGTTATGAAAAAATTATTGTATGTACTCATAAGCCTCCTGCTTGTTCAGGTTAGCTGTGACATCAATCAGCTTGAATTTGATAATCTGGAAACTCCACGGTTAGAAAGTCTGATTGCAGTCCCTCTTGGCGAGTTCAATTATACGCTGCTAGAGCTTATTGATGAACTCGGTGACCAAACCCTCAGTCTTGAAGAAGACTCTGCGACATCTTTACTAAGTCTTGTTTATTATGACACCTTGCAGTACGCTGCCAACGACGATCAATTTGTTGTTGTCAATGACATAAACAGTAGTCTGACGATCCCTTTACCAGTGACCCCATCAGTCAGGGCAGATACTACCATCCAAATCTCTGAGTCTTATGAAATCCCTTATGCTGCGGAAAACGGAGATGGTATAGATTCTATCGTGTATGCCACCGGTGATCTTCAAATAAATTTTTCGAGTGCAACAACAGGGATAAATTTTGATGTTACAATCAACGATACTCGGTCTTCTGCCGGGTTGCCTGTTTCATTTATTGGTGCTGTCCCAGCTACGCCTTCGCAAGATCTTGCTGGCTTTAATACGACACTCACTCAAGTGAATGGTTTAACCTCCTTGACCGTCACAATTGAGCTGACGATAGCCCTTGCCGCTGGCGAAAGCATTGGGGGTGGCGAATCCGTCGATTTTTCATTGGCTTATACCAACCAAACTTTCTCAATTTTTTATGGTGACTTTGGAAGGGATACTTTAGATATAGGTACTATCAACTTTCCTGTTGATTTCTTTGAATCGCTTGGAGGAAACAATGCTGTAGCTTTCAGAGCTCCTTCCATCAACCTAATTGTTGATAATTCCATAGGAGTGCCTCTTGGCTTGCTCTTCAACAATGTATATGGACTAAGTGACCCAGATACTACTAGGTTAACAGGTCCTGTTAGCACTTCACCTCAACCAATTGTGAGTCCCAATATTTCTCAAATTGGCGAAACTTTAAACTCAACAGTTTCTATCAACGCCAGCAATTCGAATCTTGACGTACTCTTTTCGAACACACCTTCAGAGCTCAACTTTTCTATTGCAGGCATAAGTAATCCTGGCGCCAATTCAAATAGAAACTTTTTTGTGCCTGGCGCTGCAAATGATATCGATGCGGTAATAGAAATGCGTCTTCCAATGGAGATGAAACTCACAAACCTGACTCGGGAGATTTCTTTCGATGTTGACAACCTTGATGTCGAGGGCACCGACTCTGTCACGCTTAGATTAGTTACGCTAAACCTGCTTCCCTTTAGCACATTGATGGACGTTAGTTTCGTAGGAGCAGCAGACACAGTCATTTACACATTAGATCCGCAATTGGTCATGGCTACACCATTTATAGGTATCAATTTTGAAGCAAATGAAGCGGAACCGAATGTCGCTGACCTGCCTTTGTCCAGCGAAGGGCTAGATGCCTTAATGCAGACAACTAGGATAGATGTCACCCTTACACTTAATACACCTTCAACACTCAATAGCAGAGAGATTTTCCCCAGATGGTTGTCTCGTTATGACCTGACGGTCAAATTGTCGGCACTTGTTAAATTAGATCGGCAACTATGATAAAGAAGATCTCGATCTTTCTTCTATGCTTTAGCGCTGCTATCATTTCCTTTGCTCAGCATGGAATTGCCTTTCAACACCTAAGAAACGCAACTTTCCAGAGTACAAACTACAATCCGGCACTTATGCCAGAGGGTACAATCTTTTTAGGATTACCCGTTATCTCAGGGGTTGGCTTTTACGCCAATAACCGATTCAGCTATAATGACCTCTTCAGAGAGAATGAATCTGGAGGAAAGACCATTGACATTGCAAATACAATCAATGAATTGGGTGTCAACAATATCGTTTCCGGTCATGCTAATATCGGTCTATTTCACCTAGGGGTTAGATCTCCAACAGGACATGCAGTTACTCTGTTTGCCAACGAGCGCATAGAGGCAGACTTTACGTATCCTAAAAATCTTCCTGACTGGGTATGGTCAGGAAATGGGGCTTTTATTAGCCGAGATGTGAATCTTAGCGCAACAGGCATTACTGCTAATTACTTCAGAGAATATGGAATCGGCTATGCTTTTGCCAGCGAAGAACTAGGATTGAAGGTTGGAATACGTGCCAAAATGTATCAGGGTATGGCAAATGTCAGTACACCTGCAAACCTGAAAGTCAATGTCTTAACAGAAAATGAGAATTTTCAACTGAATGTCGAAAACGCGAACGTAACGCTTAGGACGGCAGGCGTAGAAATCCTACAAAACTCAGACAACCCTATCGACTACTTAATTGCCAATAATAACAGAGGCTTTGGTATCGACTTTGGCTTTGAAAAGAAAATAAACCGGTACTACACATTTGCGCTAGGCATCACTGATGTCGGGTTCATCTCTTGGAATGAAGGCATTAAGAACTACAGCTTAGCAGACACAACTTTGCGATATACAGGAGTTCCTTTAAAAGGAATACGTGATCTTTTATCGACAGTACAAGATTCATTGTTAGACAAATTTAGTATCGATGAAAACGCTGAGAACTATCGAACTTTAGCGGTTGCACGTGCAAACGCAAACTTTATTTATACCCCATTACCTTATCTAGACGTTATCACAACTGTTACCGCCAAACTCGTACAGGGGCTGCCAAAGATGGGTTACGGGGTTGGTCTCAGAGGGCACCTTGGCTCAAAACTCATTGCTTCTGCCAGTGTTACCCGATTACCTCAACAATTTTTTAATATTGGAGCAGGACTTACACTCGGTGCGGGTCCTGTGCAGATCTATGCTGCTGTTGACAAAGTGCTAGGTTATTCGGCTCCAAATATGCAATGGGCCGAAGGACAACTAGGTCTCAACTTTGTTTTTGGGAATAAGACTCGCTTTAAGCAAGCACGTCAGTCAGTACGAAGCAATTCAAGAGAAGAACGAATTATAACAGAACCCAAAGGAGTAGTCTCTGGCACGTTCATGGGATCGAGGGTCAATGTAAAACGCTATGATGGTCTCTATACAATCATCAAAAAACAACCGAAAAGTGAAGCGAGAACTGTTACTCCAGTGCAAGTGACTGGAGATCATGAACGCAACAAAATTCAGTCCGCATCTGACGCCAACAAGTCAAGTGCACCAAAAAAGGATATTAGATCTGCCAGTGGGCAAGAATATAAGAATGATTACAAGTCAAAGAAAATTCGCTCAGCGACAAGCTCTCAATCAAAGGGTTCATTTGATAAAAAGAAAACTAAAATTCGGTCTGTATCTGGTAGTTCCATGAAAAACGCCAGGACAAAAAAGAAGATAAAATCGGGTTCCGGAGGTTAAAATACTTGACGTATTAACCGAAAAGATCTTGCAGCAACTGCTTTAACTCTTTGTGCTCGTGCTGCTCTATTTTTACGCCTTTTACCTTCTCCTTTTGTCGGGACATGTAAGCATGTGCAAAACCCAGCTTTGAGGCCTCTTTTAACCTTACCTCGAGCCTATTAACGGCTCTTATTTCTCCCCCTAATCCTACTTCACCGATGAGGCAGTTTTCTTTGTCTATTCGTATATCATGGTAGCTGGAAAATATCGCCGCACACACAGCAAGATCTAAAGAAGGATCATCCACTCTAATGCCACCCGTAATGTTGAGAAATACATCTTGAGCACCCAACCTCAGGCCCATCCTCTTTTCCATAACCGCCAGCAACATATGCATTCGTTTGATATCAAACCCTGTCGATGAACGCTGTGGTGTGCCATAAGTTGCTGGGCTCACCAACGCCTGTATCTCGATCAACAACGGTCGGTTCCCTTCAATAGAAGCACCAATGGCAACTCCCGGTGAATCGTGATCCGAGGATAGCAATATTTCTGACGGGTTAGCAACCTCCTGCAGTCCCTCTGCATGCATCTGGTAAATGCCTAGTTCGGAGGTAGAACCAAAGCGGTTTTTGGTTGTCCGCAGAATTCTGTACAAATGGTGTCGGTCTCCTTCAAACTGTAAAACAGTATCGACCATATGCTCTAAGGCTTTAGGACCTGCAATATTTCCTTCCTTGTTAATATGGCCGATCAAAAATACAGGGGTATTAGTCTCTTTTGCATACCTCATCAGCTGGCTTGTACACTCTCTCACCTGTGAGATAGAGCCTGGCGCAGCCTCTAGCATATTACTATGAAGCGTCTGAATAGAATCTATGACAAGTATATCAGGAGAAAGGTTAGCGATCTGAGTAAACACCTCGTCGAGCTGAGTTTCCGATAACAGGAAACATGATGAAGACTGTACTCCGATTCTGTCTGCTCGCATCTTTATCTGCTGTACGCTTTCCTCACCAGAGACATAAAGAACTTTTTGCTGGTTTAATTTAACTGCCACTTGCAGCATCAAAGTGGACTTACCTATACCGGGTTCTCCTCCGATAAGCACGAGTGAACCGTTGACAATCCCACCACCCAGGACGCGATCCAACTCGCCATCCATCGAAGAAAACCGATCCAATTTTTCCCCTACTACTTCTTGTACAAGGACTGGCTGCTGCCGCTTGCGCTGTACATCGCCTTGCTTGCCCCAAGGGGTGGATGATTTTGACTCTGAGGATGAGCTTACAACCTCCTCTACGTACGTATTCCATTCTCCACAAGCAGGACATTTTCCCTGCCATTTTGGAGAGTTTGCGCCACAGTTTTGACAATAGAATGCTGTTTTTTGCTTCGCCATTGTTCGTTTATTCTAGCACATTTTTACATAACTGCCCAACCAAGTAATCTGATCTACATAGGGCTTGATAGTCTCCTGCACGACGGGGTCATGAAAATGTCCGTCTAATTCCACAAAGAAGAAATACTTGAACTTTGAGCCCATTTTTGCTGGTCGACTCTCCACTTTGCACAGGTTTATTCCCGCATCTTCAAACTTCTTAAGGAAAGAAACTAGTGCCCCTGGTTGGTCAGGAAGTCTAGCAATTAGAGACGTCTTATCTGACCCGCTTTCTTCGTTTATAAAGTTTTGACTGATAATTAGAAACCTCGTCTGATTATCTGCTGAATCCTGAATGTTACTATAAAGAATCGGTAGACGGTATTGTCTCGCCGCAATGGGTGCGCAAATAGCTGCCGTATTTTCTTCTTCGAGCGCAATCCGACAAGCTCTACTCGTCGAGCTCACAGGTATGCGCTTTACTTTCTCAGATAAGTAGTCACCCAAAAAGTTTTTGCATTGTCTGAAGGCGATGTCGCGGCTATATACAGTCTTAATCTTCTTGAGGTCTTGCTCCAGTGAAGCGATACAAAAATGTATGGGTAAGACGATCTCTGCGGCTATATGTAGTCCATGCGTACTGAGATAATCAATTGTCTCTTGAACCGTCCCTTCTTGATTATTTTCAATTGGAATCACGCCAAACCTTGCGCGCGATGTAGCCACAGCCTCAAAGACTGACGAAATTGAATCTAAAGGTAAATAATCGCTCATCGCACCATACCTTGACTCTGCTGCTTGGTGTGTGAAACTGCCTTCCGGCCCCAAATAGGCGACCCGTTCGGGTAACTCATAGTTTCGGCTAACGGCAAATATCTCTAGGAATATTGCTTCAATCGCTGCTCGATTCAAAGTCCCTTTGCTCCGCTCGACCATCCTGTCTATAATCGCCTTCTCACGATCAGGTCTATAAATAGCGGCGTTTGACCCCCGCTTCAAATGCCCTACTTCATTGACAAACTTCATCCGCTGATCCAACAAATGAATCAG
>JBLHTU010000061.1:0-17673 GCA_047627515.1 Cyclobacteriaceae bacterium
AGGTATCATGCCTTATATATCGGCTTCAATTGTTCTTCAGTTGATGACCGTAGCAGTACCATATTTTCAGAAACTTCAAAAAGAGGGGGATTCTGGCAGGAAGAAGATTAGTCAAATAACAAGAGTGTTGACAATCTTTATATGTCTAGCTCAATCTATAGGCTATTTGTCTGCTACAATTCCAGCGGATGCTATTGTGCTTGAAAACAGCTTTTTGTTTAGCGCTTCGTCGATGATCATATTAACGTCCGGTACCATATTTTGCATGTGGTTGGGAGAGAAGATCACTGATAAAGGAATTGGTAACGGAATATCAATGCTGATTATGATTGGTATTATATCAAGATTCCCTGCGAGTATTGCTGCTGAAGCTTTACAAAGAGGAATGGGACAGATATTGATCTTTGTCCTTGAGTTAGCTGCCTTGTTCTTTGTTGTGATGGCTACTGTTGCTTTGGTGCAGGGTGTCAGAAGAATACCTGTTCAATACGCTAAGCAGGTTGTTGGTGATAAGGTGTATGGTGGGCAAAGACAATACATACCTCTCAAGGTTAATAGTTCAGGTGTAATGCCGATTATTTTTGCTCAGTCGTTGATGTTTTTGCCGGCCATCGTAGCCGGTATCTGGGCGGACCAAAGTGATATTGCACAGTATATAGGCGCCACATTCTCGCGCGTCGAGTCATGGCAGTATAATCTGTTGTTTGCTACATTGATCATACTGTTTACCTTCTTTTATACGGCCATTACTATCAATCCTTCTCAGATTGCAGACGATATGAAGAGGAATGGTGGCTTTGTGCCTGGGATTAAGCCAGGTAAACAGACGTCTGAGTTTATAGATGGGGTGTTATCAAGAATTACGTTACCGGGATCTTTTTTCTTAGCGTTAATCGCAATATTACCGGCCTTTGCAATGATTGCAGGTGTGAATACAGGGTTTGCCCAGTTTTACGGAGGTACATCATTGTTGATCATGGTAGGTGTGATATTGGATACATTGCAGCAAATTGAATCGTATCTTTTGATGAGACATTATGAAGGTATGATGAAGTCTGGTCGCATTAAGGGTAGAACAAATCAAGCGATCGGGGCGTAATGGCAAAGCAATCATCAATAGAGCAAGACGGTTCGATCGTAGAGGCATTGTCCAATGCAATGTTTAGAGTGGAATTAGAAAATGGTCATCAGGTTATTGCTCATATTTCGGGCAAAATGAGGATGAACTATATAAAAATATTACCAGGGGATAAGGTGAAGCTTGAAATGTCGCCTTACGATCTGTCAAAGGGAAGAATAGTTTATAGATATAAATAATAGAGATGAAAGTTAAAGCGTCTATAAAGAAGCGTAGTGTGGATTGCAAGATCGTTAGGAGAAAAGGCAAGCTCTACGTTATCAACAAAAAGAATCCTAAGTTTAAACAAAGACAAGGTTAATTATGGCCAGAATAGCAGGGGTAGATGTGCCTGATAATAAGAGAGGCGAAGTAGGCCTTACTTATATTTTCGGAATTGGTTTAAGTTCTTCTAAAAAGATCTTGGATCGTGCGGGAATTGACAGGAATAAGAAAGTCGGTGAATGGGATGACGATGAGGCGGGTGCTATCCGAACTATAATAACCGAGACCTTCAAGGTTGAGGGTGCTCTAAAGTCAGAGGTGACCTTAAGTATTAAACGCTTAATGGATATCGGTTGCTATAGAGGTCTCCGACATAGAAAGGGTCTGCCCTTAAGAGGTCAGAGAACGAAGAATAACTCCCGTACTAGAAAAGGGAAAAGGAAAACGGTCGCTAATAAGAAAAAGGCAGTTAAGTAATGGCGCAAAAGAGAAAAGATAAAGCGAAGAAACGTGTTGTTGTTGTGGAGTCTCTTGGACAGGCCCATATAAGAGCATCATTCAATAATATCATCATTTCGATGACTAACAATCAGGGCCAAGTTATTTCTTGGGCTTCTGCAGGTAAAATGGGTTTTAAGGGTTCTAAGAAGAACACTCCTTATGCTGCTCAGGTTGCTGCCGCAGAATGTGCTGGTAAGGCACATGAGTTAGGTCTGAGAAAGGTTGAGGTCTTTGTAAAAGGCCCGGGATCAGGTAGAGAGTCCGCAATCAGATCGATTCAAAATTCAGGAATCGAAGTGACTGTAATTAAGGACATGACGCCTATGCCACATAATGGCTGCAGACCTCCCAAAAGAAGAAGAGTTTAACAATAGTTATAATCAACAAAAGAAATGGCTAGATACACAGGGCCTAAAGGTAAGATTTCGAGAAAATTCGGTGAATCCATCTTTGGAGACTCAAAGGCATTGCAGAAGAAGCCTTACCCTCCAGGACAACACGGGCAAGGAAGAAGAAAAAAGAAGTCAGAATATGCTGTTCAGCTTAATGAAAAGCAGAAAGCTAAGTACACTTATGGTGTGCTAGAGCGTCAGTTTGCCAATATTTTTGACAAAGCTTCAAGAAAAAGTGGTATCACAGGTGAGATACTTCTTCAGTTGTTGGAATCTAGATTAGATAACACTGTTTATCGTCTAGGTATCGCTCCTACAAGGAGAGCTGCTCGTCAGCTGGTTATTCACAAGCATATCACCGTCAATGGTGAAATCGTGAATATTCCTTCATACACACTGAAGAATAACGATCAGGTTGCGGTTCGTGAGAAGTCGAAATCGATTGAGCTAATCACAGATTCACTTTTAGCAAGAGCCAATAAGTTTTCATGGTTGGAATGGGAAGGTACCGATATGATCGGTAAGTTCCTGAACGTTCCTACACGCGAGGAGATTCCTGAAAACATCCAAGAGCAACTAATAGTCGAGTTGTACTCAAAATAATTCTATTAACTACAAAGTATAATATTATGTCAATATTAGCATTTCAAATGCCTGAAAAGGTGGTAATGGAAAAAGCCGATGATTTCCATGGCTTGTTCACTTTTAAGCCGCTTGAAAGAGGATACGGTGTTACCATCGGAAATGCGTTAAGAAGAATATTGCTTTCATCTCTGGAGGGTTATGCCATCACTGGCATAAAGGTTCCTGGTGTATTGCATGAGTTCTCAACGATAGAAGGTGTAGTAGAGGATGTCAGCGATATCATACTTAACCTCAAAATGGTTAGGTTCAAGAAGCTTACTGATGTAGTCGATAACAATATTACTGTATCGGTTTCAAATAAAAAGCAATTGACTGCTGGTGATATAGCTGGAGCAACTACTAGTTTTGAGATCTTGAATCCTGATTTAGTAATCTGTAATCTGGATCAAGGAGCACAGTTTGAGTTACAGTTGAACGTGGAAAAGGGACGTGGTTATGTGCCTGCTGACGAGAACAAGTCAGTAGATCAGAGTTTTGGTTACATATCTATTGATTCAATCTTTACGCCCATCAAAAACGTAAAATACAGTGTTGAAAATACACGTGTGGAGCAGAAGACAGATTATGAGCAACTGATAATTGATATTCAAACAGATGGGTCGATTCACCCTGAGAATGCTCTTAAAGGTGCTGCTCACATATTGATTCAGCACTTTATGTTGTTCTCAGATCAGAATATGATTTTGGAAACAGCAGAACAAGGAGAGCCTGAGCAGGTTGATGAAGAGCTACTTCACATGCGCAAGTTGCTGAAAACGCAACTTAACGATCTAGACTTGTCTGTAAGAGCATATAATTGCTTGAAGGCAGCAGACGTAAGATCTTTAGGAGATCTTGTAAATCTTGAGATATCTGATATGATGAAATTCAGAAACTTTGGTAAAAAATCACTTGCTGAATTAGAGCAATTGGTAGCTGACAAAGCCTTGACTTTCGGAATGGATCTTTCTAAATATAAATTGGAAGAGGAATAATGCGACACGGTAAGAAAATTAATCATTTAAGTAGGACGGCCTCGCATAGAAAGGCAATGCTGTCGAACATGGCAACTTCGTTGATCATTCACAAGAGGATCAATACAACGCTTGCTAAAGCGAAGGCGCTTAGAAAGTATGTGGAGCCTTTGATAACAAAAGCAAAAGACAACACTACGCATTCAAGAAGGACTGTTTTCTCTTATCTACAGGATAAAGAATCAGTGACCGAGTTGTTTACTGTGGTAGCTGATAAGGCTGCTAACAGACCTGGTGGTTACACTAGAATAATCAAGTTAGGTGCTAGATTGGGTGATAATGCTGATATGTGTATCATGGAGTTAGTTGATTTCAATGAGCTTTTGATGCTAGAGGAGAAACCAAAGAAGGCAAGAAGATCTCGACGTGGTGGTAAATCTAAAGAGGCATCAGATAGTACTGAAACTGTACTGGAAGCGGAAGTTGTGGCAGAAGAGCCAGAAGCAGCCGTGGAAGTAGAGGAAGTGAAAGAAGAAGCTTCTGAGGCTACTGTTACTGATATAGATGAAGACGCTCCTGAGGCTTCTGATGACAAGAAAGACGAAGACGATAAGAAGGATTAGTTTGTAATCTGAAAATATATTAAAGGGATTGAGGTAACTCAATCCCTTTTTTGTTTTACCACTGCTACTTTTAACTATTTTTGTGCTGCAAAACCATCATCTAGATATACTATGAATTCAGATTCAAAGCAAAAAGCCGTACTACTGTTAGCAGATGGAACTTTTTATGAAGGGTACGCCATTGGTAAAATTGGCACCTCTGGAGGCGAAATATGCTTTAATACGGGAATGACTGGTTATCAAGAGATCTATACCGATCCTTCCTATACGGGTCAAATAATCGTTAATACAACTGCTCACATAGGAAACTATGGTGCTCATGATGATGAAATAGAATCTAGCACGCCTAAAATTCAGGGACTAGTAGTCAATGATTTTTCATTTAAGCATAGCCGTGGCACAGCTACATCAGGGTTGAATGCTTATCTCCAGCTTCATAATATAGTAGGAATTGCTGGGCTGGACACAAGACAGTTAGTGCAGCATATCAGGAAAAATGGAGCAATGAATGCTATTATCTCCTCTGAAATACTAAATAAAGATGACTTAGGGCCCTTATTGGAAAAGGTGCCTAATATGGATTCTCTTGAACTTGCTAGTACAGTATGTACAGACAAAGCGTATGAGATTAGTGAGGGTAACGTCACAGTTAAAGTGGCTGTGTTGGATCTTGGAATAAAGAATTCTATTTTAAGGCATCTATCCACTCGCGGATGTCATCTCAAAGTGTTTCCAGCCAAAACTACCTTCGATGAAATGAAAGCGTGGGGACCCGATGGTTATTTTATTTCTAATGGTCCTGGGGATCCAGCGGCAATGGATTACGCTGTCGAGACAGTAGATAAAATAATACAGAGTGATAGTCCCGTTTTTGGAATTTGTTTGGGAAGCCAAATAATGGCGAGAGCCGTAGGCATAGGAACCTATAAGATGCACCATGGCCACCGAGGACTCAATCATCCCGTCAAAAATTTAAATTCAGGTAAAAGTGAAATAACGAGTCAAAATCACGGCTTTGCTGTTAATATGGAGGAGTTAAAATCTTCAGATAAGGCAGAACTCACACACATTGACCTAAATGATGATACAGTTGAAGGGCTACAGGTTAAAGGAAAACCTGCATTCTCTGTTCAGTACCATCCGGAGTCATCCCCAGGTCCCCATGATTCCACTTATTTATTCGACGATTTTATAGAACTTATTAAACATCATCAATCATGAGTATAATTGAAAGTGTCTACGCAAGACAAATTTTGGATTCTAGAGGGAATCCAACAGTAGAAGTAGACGTAATTACCGAAAATGGCATTTTAGGAAGAGCTGCTGTGCCTTCAGGAGCCTCCACCGGAGAGCACGAAGCCGTAGAGCTAAGAGACGGAGATAAATCACGTTTCTTAGGCAAAGGTGTCCTTAAAGCTGTTGAAAACGTGAATGATCTGATTGCACCTGAAATCATAGGTTATCCGGTTTTTGATCAAAGAGCAATTGATCAGTTGATGATCGATCTTGATGGTACAGAAAATAAAGGGAAGCTGGGTGCTAACGCAATTCTAGGTGTTTCTCTTGCTGTAGCTAAAGCAGCAGCAGAAGAAGCGGGTCAGCCTTTATTTAGGTATTTGGGTGGAGTGAATGCGCATGTATTGCCTGTGCCTATGATGAATATCATCAATGGTGGGTCTCACTCAGATGCACCGATAGCTTTCCAAGAATTCATGGTTCGCCCGGTAGGAGCCCCTACATTTAGCGAAGCATTACGTATGGGTGCCGAAGTGTTTCATAACCTTAAGATCATCATCAAAGCTAAAGGTCTAAGCACAGCAGTAGGTGATGAGGGTGGTTTTGCACCAAATTTCTCTGGAGGAACTGAAGAGGCACTTGAAAGTGTGATCAATGCCATTGAAAAAGCAGGCTATAAGCCGGGCAAAGACTTAACAATTGCGATGGATTGTGCTTCTTCTGAATTCTACGTAGATGGTAAGTATGACTACACGAAATTTGAAGGTGAGAATGGTCAGATTAGAACAAGAGAAGAGCAAGTAGATTATTTGGCTTCTTTGGTTGAGAAATATCCAATCGACAGCATAGAAGATGGATGTGATGAAAATGATTGGGAAGGATGGAAGATGCTAACCGAAAAAATTGGCCATAAATGTCAATTGGTTGGAGATGATCTATTAGTGACCAACGTTAAGTTCTTGGCGCGTGCAATCAAGGAGAAATCAGCAAACTCTATCTTGATCAAAGTGAATCAGATTGGAACTTTGACGGAAACTTTTGCCGCCATCGAAATGGCTCACAAAGCAGGATGGACAGCTGTGGTTTCTCACCGTTCTGGTGAAACGGAAGATAGCACGATTGCTGATATTGCTGTAGCTCTTAATACAGGTCAGATTAAGACAGGTTCTATGTCTAGGTCTGATAGAATGGCAAAATATAATCAGCTATTGAGAATTGAGGAAGAACTGGAAGAATCGGCAGTTTATCCTTCACACTAATTCAATTATCAAGAGAGCCACTGAAAAGTGGCTCTTTTTCTTTATTTTAGATGTATGATACAACGTCTTTGGGGTCGTATCCCAAAAATATTCAGAAATTTCTACGTCTTGGCTGGAGCATTTTTCCTAATTTGGTTAACCGTTTTCGACTCTAATGACCTTATTACTCAATATCGATTGAGTGCTAAGCAAGCGGAACTTGAGTCAACCAAAGACTTCTACCTAGAGCAGATAGAGGATGTGAAGTCGGATCGCGAAGCGCTCCTTAATGACGAAGCACTTCTTGAGAAAATGGCTCGTGAGAAGTATTACATGAAAAAAGAGGGTGAAGATGTGTTTGTCGTCGTTGAAGAATAAGTTTCACCTCATCATTCTAGTAGTTTCATTATCTGCTTTCGGAGCAAATTCACAGTCAATCTTTGGCGATAAAATTTATGCAGGTGGCGGTATAGGTTCTGATGGTATAGAAGTCAGTAGCTTCAGGATTCTAGCAAGTGCCAATGGCCATGTAGGCTACAAGTTTACAGACCGATTATCTTCAGGATTACGTGCTCGTTATGTGTTTGATAAATATCGACAGATCGATATCCAATTTAACCATTTTGGAGGTGGCATATTTACACGCTATAGTATCACGAAACAGTTTTTTGCCAGTACGGAGTATGAGTACATGACCTATCAGTTACCGATAGCCGGTGATTTCTCTAATACTGAGCGGTTGGGGTTTGATAGCTGGTTTATAGGAGGTGGGTTTGTCCAGCCGATGGGAGGCTTACTTTCATTTAACCTCATTGGGTTTTACAATGTTTTGTACGGCGATGGAACAAATTCTCCCTATAATTCTCCCTTTATCGTTCGAGCAGGATTCAACTACGGATTTTAATCAAAAGCGACATCGTACTTTTCGGCAAGCTCTCGCAAATCACTTACCACTGGAGCTAGTACGGGTATACCTTCCTTCTTTCTGATAGCTTCCATTGCACGTTCGGGGTCTCCCGGAATCAATACTGGCTGTGCTTCGTCAATTCTTTTTGCTGCTCTGAATCTTTGAATCCACTGGTCCATATGGCTCTTGAACTCATCGGCAGGTCTGAAACCATCTATGCGCATGGCTCCAAAAAAATGTCCTAGCCCTTCGCCAACTGGGTTAGGGTGAGGGTCTAGAAATGAGACAAAGGGAGGAGCCCAAGGCCCGTAATTGGCTCCGCTGAGTACGCCTGAAAAAATATCTACAATACTCCCCAATATGTAACCTTTGTGTGACCCATGCTCTCTGTCTCCACCTAGTGGGAGCAAAGCGCCGCCTTCTTTGACACCATTTGCATTGCTAGTTGGTTTACCGTCTTTGTCCTGGACCCAACCTATTGGCGCATCCATGTCCTTTCTTTGCAGCACTTCAAGTTTTCCGTTAGCAGCTGTTGTCGTGGCCATATCAGCAACAAACGCAGGTTCTTTGCCAGTGGGAACGGCAACCGAAATTGGATTCGTACCAAGCATTCGTTCATTACTAAAAGTAGGCGCCACCAGGGGGCTGGCATTTGTCATGGCAATACCGATACAATCTTCTGATAGTGCCATCATTGTGTGATACCCGGCAATGCCAAAATGGTTTGAATTTTTGACGGCGACCCATCCGCTTCCGACATTTTTTGCCTTCTGAATAGCTAGACGCATAGCATATGGGCCAGTCACAAGTCCAAGACCACTGTCTCCATCGACTACGCCAGTGCTAGGCGTTTCGTGCACGATCGACAGGTTGGGCTTGGCATTAACTCTACCTTTTTCAAATAATCTAATATATCCAGCCAATCGCGCAACACCATGACTATCAATGCCTCTTAGGTCGGCACCTATCAATATATCTGCAGCTTCTCGTGCATACTCATCTTTGTGACCTATTTTCTTTAGAATTTGAAACGCAAATTCATGAAGTTTTTCGAAGCTGTATGTCATTTTGAATACTTGGTTAGTCCGTATTGATAGATTTATGGCTAGTTAATGAATCCACCGTCTTGAGAAGCACCCCTTCTTTTAGTGCGTAAGCAGAGACTCTTATCGATTGAATATCGAATGATTTGATGATAAAATTAATCAGTACTGATGCTACTACAATCATATCCACACGAAGAGGAATCATACCGGCAATATCCAATCGCTCTTTGCGACTTTTTACCACAAGATCTTGAAAAATATCCTTGAATGCGGCTATGGTAAAAGGGAATTCAGTGGCTTCTGCACCTACGGACGTACCAGTCTTATTTTGATAAATCTCGCTTAAGGTATCAAATGTCCCTGAGCTTCCAATCAGTGTTGTAGGTTTGAATTTTTCAACCGCTTCAAATAGACGGATAAGGTTAGAGGATAGGTATTCCTCAAGATTTTTTATCTCATGATCTGTGATAGGATCATTTTGGTGATGTATTTCCATCATGCGCTGGCCTCCTATTTCGAAACTCTCCAACCAATAGACCTCGGTCATATTGGCAATAATGAATTCAATACTACCGCCTCCTATATCCATGATCAGCGCAGGTTCATCACCAATGTCCAATGCCTTCTGAACTCCGTAATAAATATAGCTTGCCTCTTCGAGCCCGGAGATAATCCTTGTGTCAATGCCTGTAGTTGCTTTGATTGCATCTACTAGTTCTTGCCCATTTCCCGCATTGCGTACGGCACTTGTAGCGGTAGCAAAGATCTCTGCAGCCTCATGATCCTCGATTACTTTTGTGAATCGGATTAATGTCGAAATGGCTCTTTCCCATGCGTCCTCTGTGATCAGACCTTTATTGATTCCGCCTTTGCCAAGTCGTACCGCTGCTTTTTCTTTGTAGAGCACAGTAAAATCTCCACCATTGATCTCTACGATCATCAAGTGGAAAGTATTGGTACCCATATCAATTACAGCAGCCTTCATCCCTTATTGGGGCGCAATTTAATCCATATGAGTCATTCCGACACTCAGTTGATAAAAGTCATCTAATAATCTTTGAACTGACTTGTAATCTACCGGAGAGTTGAAGCTTCAGTTAGTGATTTAAATCTATCTTTGATCAACCCAAAATGAATCAAAATGAGTTGGCAAAAGCCCAAGAATGCTACCAATGTAAAATCAGTCGCAGAGAAGTTGAACAGACTTGAGGAGTTAAATGAGCAAGCATTTGAAGGCGGAGGGCAAGCACGGATAGACAAACAGCACGAAAAAGGTAAACTCACCGCACGCGAGCGGATAGACCTGCTGTTAGATCCTGATACTTTTGAAGAGATCGATCGACTGGTTGTTCATCGATCGCATGACTTTGGTCTTGAAAAGCAGAAGATTTTGGGTGACGGCGTTGTTACCGGCTACGGTGACATTGATGGGAGACTTGTTTACGTGTTCAGTCAGGATTTCACTGTTTTTGGCGGATCTCTTTCAGAAACGTATGCTGAGAAGATTGTCAAGGTCATGGATATGGCTATGAAGAATGGCGCCCCTGTTATCGGGTTGAACGATTCAGGAGGAGCTCGGATACAGGAAGGCGTAGTCTCTTTGGGAGGATATGCAGATATATTTTATCGTAATGTCCGTGCCAGTGGAGTTGTTCCACAACTTTCAGCCATTCTTGGCCCATGTGCCGGAGGAGCAGTGTATTCACCCGCTTTGACTGACTTTATCTTTATGGTGGAAAACACCAGTTATATGTTTGTGACGGGACCTAATGTAGTCAAGACGGTCACTCAAGAAGATGTCACGTCCGAAGAACTGGGCGGTGCTAAGACGCATGCGATAAAAAGTGGTGTGACGCATTTTACCTCACCCAACGAGGCTGTATGTATTCAGGATCTCAGAAGATTATTTAGTTATATTCCTTCTAATTGTGAGGAAGAGCCACCTACGGTGCCTTACGAAAAGCCACGCGATGAATTACGGGTAGAGTTAGATAACATTTTACCGGATAATCCGAATCAGCCCTATGAAATGAGGGAAGTGATTGAGGGCATTATCGACAAGGGCAGTTTTTTTGAGGTTCAGAAAGAATATGCGGAAAGTATCCTAGTTGGGTTTAGTCGTATTGCTGGCAAAAGCGTAGGTATCGTCGCTAATCAGCCTATCAGCTTTGCCGGAGTGTTGGGTGTAAAGTCTAGCAAAAAGGCGGCTCGATTTGTTCGTTTTTGTGATGCCTTTAATATTCCATTGTTAGTGATGGTAGATGTACCTGGATTTCTTCCAGGAACTGATCAAGAATGGAATGGAATCATTTCGCAAGGAGCCAAGTTGCTGTACGCTTTCTGTGAGGCTACGGTCCCGAGAATCACCGTGATTACTAGAAAAGCCTACGGAGGGGCTTACGATGTGATGAACTCAAAACACATAGGAGCAGACATGAATTTTGCCTGGCCGACGGCTGAGATTGCTGTAATGGGTGCACAAGGAGCGTCAGAGATTATTTTCCGTAAGGAAATCAAGGAAGCATCCGATCCTGCACAAAAGCACCAAGAAAAAATTGATGTCTATACTGAGAAGTTTGCGAACCCATATCACGCTGCCGGACGAGGCTTTATCGATGAGGTTATCATGCCAAGAGATACAAGGGCCAAGCTGATCAGAGCGTTTGATATGTTGAAGAATAAAGTAGATTCGCTGCCACGTAAAAAACACGGAAACATCCCATTGTGATCAAACAAAAAGTAGCTATTGTGACAGCCGCAAGTCGTGGTATAGGGAGGTCAATTGCCTTGCGTCTTGCAGAAGATGGATATAAGCTAGTATTGATGTCTAGGTCTGACGACCTCTTCGCTTTGGCGGATCAAATCGATGCACGTCCGATTAAAGGCTCGGTTAATTCTGCTTCGGACATAGAACGCATCGTCGGTTTCACCTATGAAAAGTATGGACGTATTGATATCGTTGTCAATAATTCGGGTCATGCAGCAAAGGGGAGTTTACTCGATCTGTCTGATAAGGACTGGAAAGAGGGTATGGACTTACTGATGCTCAATGTGATTAGGATGTCAAGAATGGTCGCGCCGATCATGCTCCAACAGCAAATGGGTTCCATTGTCAATATTTCAACTTTTGCAGCGAAGGAACCCGCATTAGATTTTCCTGTTTCATCAGTGATGAGGGCAGGGCTCTCGGCTTATTTGAAACTTTTTAGCAAACAATATGCAAGTCATGGTATGCGCATGAATAATGTGCTGCCTGGCTTCATTGACAGTTACCCGGCCTCCGAGAAAGTTATTAACTCAATCCCCATGAAAAGGCTGGGTTTAACAGAGGAAGTAGCAGATTTGGTTGCTTTTCTTGCCTCTGAAAAAGCAAACTATATTACCGGACAGGAGTTTGTGATAGATGGGGGTTTATCAAAATCAATATAAACAGCGTACAATTATGGATCAGAAGAGCACAGACTTCTTATACAAATATCTTAATAATGCCTCGCCAACTGGTTTTGAGGAAAGTGGCCAGAGAATCTGGCTAGAGTACATGAAACCTTACATCGATGAATATATTTCTGATACGTATGGCTCAGTAGTCGGTGTTATAAATCCCAGCGCCAAGTACAAAGTCGTGATTGAAGCACATGCTGATGAGATCAGCTGGTTTGTAAATTACATTGATGAGAAAGGTTATATCTACGTCATCAGAAATGGGGGATCGGATCACCAGATTGCCCCCTCGATGCGAGCCAACCTACATACCAAAGCAGGGGTAGTCAAAGGCGTATTTGGTTGGCCTGCGATCCATGTTAGAAAAGAGAAGGAAGATGCGCCAAGTCTCAAAAATATATTTGTAGATGTAGGAGCTGCATCTAAGGAAGAAGTAGAGCAGATGGGTATCCACCCAGGGACGGTCATCACGTTCGAAGATGAATTGACTGAATTGAATGAGAAGTACTATGTAGGGCGGGCCTTGGATAACCGAGTAGGCGGCTTCATGATTGCTGAAGTAGCTAGAAAATTGAGTGAAAATAAAGTAAAGCTGCCCTTTGGCTTGTATGTGGTTAACGCTGTCCAAGAGGAAATCGGCCTCAGAGGAGCTGAGATGATCTCACGGCGGATTCAGCCAAATGTAGCCATCGTTACGGATGTCACTCATGATACAAACTCACCCATGTATGATAAGAAGACAAGTGGTGATATTAGCTGTGGAAAAGGGCCTACACTTTCGTACGCGCCAGCTGTTCAAAATAATCTTCGTGATCTAATCATAGGTGTAGCTGAAGCCAATTCGATCCCTTTTCAACGGTTGGCATGTTCTAGGTTTACGGGTACGGACACAGATGCATTTGCGTACAGCGCCGAGGGAGTTGCTTCTGCTCTTATATCGCTTCCGCTAAAATACATGCACACTACTGTGGAGACGGTGGCTAAAGAGGATGTGGAATCTGTAATTAAGTTGATCTACGAAACACTTCAGAAACTTGAAGCAGATCAGGATTTCCGTTACATAAAATAACATATCCATTGCCTCAGTTTTTGGATCAAATGGAAAATCGGCTCTTGCTGGAAAAAACTCCAGTTAGAGTGGTTTCCCTTGTTCCCTCAATTACAGAGTACTTGATTGACTTGGGCGTGCATGTTATCGGTCGGACTAAGTTCTGCGTCCATCCGGTGGAGAGTGTACAGAATATCACCGTAATTGGGGGCACTAAAAATTTCCGATTTAGTATGATAGATCAGCTTGAGCCTGATTTGATAATCGGAAATAAAGAGGAGAATTATCAAGAAGGTATTACCAGGCTTAAAGCGTCATTTCCGGTATGGATGAGTGATATAAACTCACCGCCCGATGCCGTAGAAATGATGAGGTCCTTGTCAGTTTTACTTGATCGACAAGTCCAAGGTGAAATATTAACTGCGGGCTATCAGAAAAAACTGGAGGAGATTAAAGGCACTGAATCAGGCTCAGTTCTTTATCTGATTTGGCAAAATCCGTACATGGCGGCGGGAAAAAAAACCTATATTAATTCATTCTTGATTCATCAGGGGTACGACAATGTAGTCCAAAAGGCACGGTACCCTGAAATTACAGCGGATACCTTGGCTGAGATTCAGCCAGATCACATACTGTTGAGTTCAGAGCCATTCCCCTTCAAATCAGTGCATATAGAGGCGCTTCGACAGATGCTGCCAAACGCCAATATTCGACTTGTCAATGGGGAATTCTATTCTTGGTATGGTAGTCGACTGGCCAAACTAAAGGATGAGACTATTGTGTAACAAGCAAGCAACCCACAGATGCCAGATGCTCCCAAAATTTCGGATATGATTTCTTTACTACATCAGGCTCTTCGATCGTAATAGGCTTCATCAGTCCGATCGGCGCAAATGCCATCGCCATTCGGTGATCTTCGTAGGTCTCTATCGCAGAGATCAATTCAGGTATTTCGCCGGGCTCCATGTGCCAAGTATCACCTATCTCAGACAATGTGCCACCAATTTTTCTCAGCTCCTGTGCCATAGCAGCCACGCGGTCAGTCTCTTTTATTTTGAGACTCTCGAGTCCCGTCATTGTGAGCTTACAGCCTTTCATAGCGGCAACCACCATGACTGTTTGAGCTAAATCAGGGCATCTGCGAAAATCAATTTGCAAAATTTCTGCTGATGTGGTTGTGTGCTGTAGCAAAGCGCCTTCTGGGACGTAAGTTGTTTTCACGCCTAGTTGCTCCATGATTTCTGCAATTTTTTGATCACCTTGGAAGCTGTCTGCTCTAAGACCTTGCAGCAAAAGCTCAGAGCCGGGAATCATTCCTACCATCGAGTACCAGTAACTAGCGCCTGACCAATCGCTTTCTACTTGATAGTCATTTGAGACATATTGTTGTGATTGGATTTCAATGACCTGATGCTCTTCCCAAGTGGCTTTGATACCAAAACGGGCCATCAAGCCGAGGGTCATGTCTATGTAGGGTCTGCTAAATATTTCACCAGACAGCTGGATCGAAAGTCCAAGAGGTAGTGACGGTGCAATCATCAGCAACGCACTTACATACTGGCTACTGATATTGCCTGGGATTGAGATGTTATCTGTTTTCTGCTGGGAGATCTTGTTGATTCTTAAAGGCGGGTAGCCTTCCTCTTCAAGATATTCGATCGATGCACCAAGTTTATTCAAAGCATCGACTAACAGTTTGATTGGCCTTTGCTTCATCCGGTCCGTTCCGGTTATGGTCACGTTTGTGCCATTGATCGCCAGCAAAGCAGTGCAAAACCGCATGGTCGTTCCAGCATCTAATACATCCCAAATTGCATTTTGTTCCAGCAGCAATCTTTGCATTGTCTCTGTGTCTCTTGCATCTGATAAGTTAGAAAGGTCAAAACTTTCAGCGGCTAGTGCTCGCATAATTAGCACCCGATTACTTTCGCTTTTCGAGGATGATAATTTGATAGACCCTTGCAAAGGTTGGGTTATTGGAGACAAGGAAATTTTCATAAAACACTAATTTTTTTCAACCTTTTGATAAGATTATCTGTCTATACTATTAAACAACTACACCCATGAAAATTCTACTTACATTTTTCGTGACAGCGTTCATAGGCGCCGTGTCTGTTTTTGCTACTAACACCGGGCAGCTCATTAAAAAGAAAAGTCCGCAGCAGATTAAAAAGAGAGCTGAATTAGACGAATCTGATAACTTATTCATTTAAGTTTCTATAAAATTCTACTGCACTCTCTATCTGAAGTTCATCAAAATGGACATCATAAGTGCAAGCACCGACTTGATTGATAATCGAAAAATTAATTTGATCGGCTGTGTTCTTCTTGTCGTGTCTCATAAGCTGAACCAACTCTTCAGAAGAAGGAACCGTGTTAACGAGGCCGTATAGTTCAATTAGCCATTTACTAACCTTTTCCAGATCACTGTCTACAAGCCATTCCTTTTGGTAACTAAGATGCATCTCCATGATCATCCCTATGATGATTGCCTCTCCATGAAACATCCCTATGCCTTTATCCAGGTGATAGGTTTCTACGGCATGCCCAAATGTATGTCCGAAATTCAGGATCTTTCTTAATCCTTTTTCAAAAGGATCTGCTAGTACGACTTCACTTTTGATCTCCACAGATCTCTTTAGTAAAGAGACCCAGTCAACCTCTTCCGGAAATTTTGTCGACTTTATTTGATCGAAATAATCTCTATCCCAAATTAGACCATGTTTGATTACCTCAGCAAATCCAGAAAAAAGTTGCCTTCTGTCCAAAGATTTTAGAAAGACAGAAGATAAAATGACAGCTTCAGGATCTCTGAATAGTCCGATGTGATTTTTTAATCCCTGGAAGTCTATGCCTATTTTTCCACCGATACTTGCATCTACTTGCGATAGCAATGTGGTGGGGACGTTTATAAAACGGATACCTCTCTTGTAAGTAGCAGCAATAAAACCACCCATATCACTGATAACGCCACCACCCAAATTGACCAGCAATGAGTCACGACTCATCCCTAATTCAGTCATTTTTTGCCATACTAAAGCGCAGGTTTCCAGTGTTTTATGGATTTCTCCAGACTGGATTTCTATGATATTATAGGTGTCATTCGCAACAATTGGTAAGCAATGTTGCTTTGTATGCTCATCGACAAGTATGGCCACTTGGTCAGGAGCCAGTTCCTGTACGAGTCGATCTAGTTGATTGTGGGGAGTTTCCTCGAAATAAATGTAATCTGGAAGTCGAGACATGCATCAAAATTACAAAGCTTTTGTTTGTATAAAAGCAACTACTACGAATGATATACGCTTACTATCTTTGCGCACCCTAAAAGTTTAAACCGTCGATAGAGGAATGCTAAAATTTGATGACATTAAGACTGCCTTTGCTGTAAGAAGCAATGCAGAGCTAAACCGGTCCTATTTCGTATATGCTACTATGAAATATCGCTTGACGGTCAAGCTCGGAACTTTTATGATCCTTTGGTCACTGAGGTTAAAGTTGCCTGTTAAAGGCATCATAAAAAAGACGATATTCTCGCAGTTCTGTGGAGGTGAATCCATTACAGATTGTCACACAAGTATCGCCCATCTCGGTGAGTTCAATGTCAAGACAATTCTTGATTACAGCGCCGAAGGACAAAAAGCTGAAGACAGCTTCGATTTCACTAGAGATGAAGTGATAAGAACAGCCAATGTGGCCAAAGGGGATCCCAATATTCCATTTTGTGTAGTGAAACTGACAGGCTTGGGGTCATTTGATTTGCTAGCAAAAAGCCAATCGGGAAAAACGCTTAGTAGTCAAGAACAAGAAAGTTATAATCGCTTTATTGCTCGAGTAGATACTATTGCTTCTGCAGCTGTTGGGAATGGGGTTAAGTTTATGATAGACGCTGAGGAAACCTGGATTCAGCAGGTTATTGATCGTGTTTCTTATGATTTGATGAAAAAATACAACAAGGAGACGCCTGTTATCTATAACACCTATCAATTCTATTGCCATGAGGCACTTGGTAATATGAAGAGTGCTTATGAAGAGGTAACTGCTTCTGGCTGCCATTTTGCAGCAAAATTTGTAAGAGGTGCTTATATGGAAAAGGAGAGGGCCCGGGCAAAGGATAAGGGGTACAGAGATCCTATCCATGCAGATAAACAGTCAACCGACGCTGACTACAATGCCGCACTTGATTTTGCCATCAGCCATATTGATACTTTTGCCGTTTTGGCGGGTACGCACAATGATTACAGTAGTGCTTATCTAGCAGATTTAATGCACCAAAAAGGGATAGATCTATCCGACGACCGAGT
>JBLHTU010000062.1:0-17542 GCA_047627515.1 Cyclobacteriaceae bacterium
ACGTATAGTTTTTCTGGAACTGGTGATTGCAGGTTTAGCCATCTCCCCATATGTCGCGCATCTCGCTCGCCTTCCATGGTGAGAGGTCGATCAATATCTTGCCTTGCCACACCGATCGATGCTTCCGCGTGACGCATAATATAGAGGGTTTTAACTTTTGCCATGAAACGTAGTTATCTGATTATCCAAATAAGTGAAAAGCTACCGGTTAGACAAATGCTTTGCCGAGAATTAAATTTTTTCTTTCATATTTGGCTTCTAATCGAAAAAATTCATGGGTAAGAATGTAGTTATAGTAGAGTCACCAGCCAAGGCAAAAACGATCGAGGGGTACCTTGGAAAAGACTTTGTTGTCAAATCCAGCTATGGCCACGTGCGTGATTTACCCAAAGGGGACAAAGCCATCGACATTGAAAATGGTTTTAAACCAACCTATGAAATCACTGCCGACAAAAAAGATGTCATCAAAGAATTAAAAAAACTAACCAAGGATGCTGATACAGTCTACCTAGCTAGTGATGATGACCGCGAAGGAGAAGCCATTTCTTGGCATCTAAAAGAAGCGCTGAATCTAGACGACTCCAAAACACAACGAATCGTTTTTAGAGAAATCACTAAGACAGCGATTCAAAAGGCAATTCAAAATCCTCGCGGAATAGACATTGACTTAGTCAATGCACAACAAGCCAGAAGAATATTAGATCGACTTGTCGGCTTTGAAATATCACCCGTACTCTGGAAAAAGGTCAAAAGAGGTTTATCAGCTGGGCGCGTCCAATCAGTAGCCGTCAGAATGGTGGTTGACAGAGAAAGAGAGATCGACAAATTTAATGCTGAATCAACCTTCAAAATTTCAGCCTATTTCGATTTAGAAGGTGGTAAAGTATTACAGGCAGAACTAGGAAAAAGGTTCAAAACAAGGAAAGAGGCTGAAGCATTTCTAAACGAATGTATTAAAGCTGAATTTTCTATTTCGAATCTGGAGACCAAACCTGCAAAGAAAAGTCCTGCTCCGCCATTTACAACCTCAACTTTACAACAAGAGGCAAGTAGGAAACTTGGTTATTCAGTGTCGTATACCATGTCTCTTGCACAGAAGCTATACGAAGCCGGTAAGATCACTTACATGAGGACAGATTCGTTGAATCTATCCACTGAGGCAGTGAAAGGAGCAAGCAAAGAAATCACAAGTGCCTACGGAGCTGACTATGTTGAAAATCGAGTGTTTAAGACTAAATCAGCAGGTGCACAGGAAGCTCACGAAGCGATACGACCGACTAATTTTGGTACCCATTCCATCAGCGGTGACGGCCCGGAGTCAAGAATTTATGAGTTGATATGGAAACGAGCAATTGCCTCTCAAATGGCTGATGCCAAGTTAGAGAAGACAACAGCTACCATTGCAATTTCGACAAGTGCGCAACAATTAGTTGCCAGAGGAGAAGTCATAAAGTTTGAAGGATTTCTTAAGGTCTATCTCGAATCAACTGATGAAGAAGGAGAAGACAATGAGCAACAATCGATGCTTCCGCCGCTGAACGTCGGTCAGACACTGTTATTAAAGGAAATGATCGGTAAAGAAGGATTTAGCCGACATGCGCCAAGGTTCACAGAAGCAAGTCTAGTAAAGTCGTTGGAAGAAATGGGCATCGGAAGACCGTCGACCTATGCACCAACGATCTCGACCATTCAGAAAAGAGAATACGTGATTAAAGAATCACGGGACGGTACACTTAGAGAGTATCAGCTACTAACATTAAAAAATGATGCCATTAAGTCAGAAGTCAAATCGGAGAATACAGGAGCAGAAAAAAACAAGCTTTTTCCGACTAACATAGCAATGATTGTCAACGACTTTCTCGTAGCCAATTTCAGCAATGTTGTTGATTTCTCTTTCACAGCAGGTGTCGAAAAACAATTTGATGAGATCGCTCAAGGAAGCAAATCTTGGGAGAAAATGATCCAAGCATTTTACACTGACTTTCATTCTCAAGTAGAGCAATCAGAAAATCTCGAAAGAGCAGATATTTCTGCTGCTAGAGAGCTTGGGGTTGATCCAAAAACTGGAAAGCAGATCTATGCTCGGATGGGTCGTTACGGCGCCTATGCTCAGCTCGGTGAGAGCCCAGAAGAGGATACAGACGAGAAGCCACAATATGCTAGTCTTAGAAAAGGCCAATTCCTTGAAAACATAAGCCTAGAAGATGCGCTGGAGCTGTTCAAATTACCCAGAGAAGTGGGGCTATTTGAGGATGAGCCAATGGTCGCTGCTATTGGCCGCTTTGGTCCGTACATCAAGCATAAGAGTAAATTTGTCTCTTTGAAAAAGGAGCAGGATCCGTTGACCATCGAGCACGGTGAAGCCATGCAGTTGATCCTAGATAAACGAGAAGCTGACGCTAACAAATACATCAAAACCTTTGACGAAGATCCCGATGTAGAGGTTCTCAATGGCCGTTATGGTCCTTACATTAAATTTGGTAAGAAGAACGTGAAAATTCCAAAGGATAAAGTACCTGCTGACTTGACTTACGAAGAATGTAAAGAGTTAGCTGCAAAAGCCCCTGAAAAAAAGAGTAGAAAAAAACCTGCAAAAAAATAAGCGCCGATCTGAAATAAATCGGCCAATCCAAACACTAACGCTTAAAGGTTGTCTGAAGATTTTTTCAAAACTTATATACAGGACAATATGGCCATTATTGCTCATATCTGTCGCGCGTATGCAAGGGATGAAGAATCATTGCAGGATTTGATTCAGGAGGTTTCCCTTCAACTATGGCGTTCCCATCAATCGTTTGAAGGCAAATCTCAAAAGTCTACCTGGGTGTATAGGGTTACACTAAACGTATGTTTATCGCAAGCCAAAAAATTAAGTCAAAGGGTCGATACTATCCCCCTTGAGTACCAAGAAAGGGCGGATCAAAAGGATGAAACCGAGAAAGAGAAAATGGACAAACTGCAGTGGGCCATACGACAACTGAATGAGTCCGATAGAGCAGTCATACTGCTCTATCTCGAAGATAAAAGCTACAAGGAAATGAGTGATATTCTTGGTATCACTGTGAGCAATGTAGGAGTGAAAGTAACAAGGTTAAAAGATAAATTGAAAACGCTAATACATGGCTGAGGAGCACGATGATATCAAAGCGCTGTGGAAGAAAAGTAAGGAGGAAAAACCACTTCCAAATATTACGCGTGAATCCTTGCAAGCTGATAGATCTAAATCAACGCTCTATTGGATTAGGATCATTCTAAGTATTGAGTTTTGGATCAGTGTCATCGCCTTGCCTCTTGTCTGCTATTATATTTACGACAAAGATCGCAACTATATCTTGATCGCCATTTATGCTGTGATCACCTTGATCTATCTGTTTTACTACCAGTTTCTAATCAAGAAAGTTAGAGACTTCAGTTATGACGGTGATGTCGTAAAGAGCTTAAAGAAAATTTACCGATACCTTCGATTTTACCTTCTGCACTACAAAGTTGTTATCTGGCTTTCACTTGTCCTTAGTTATATCCTGGGATCAATTGAAAGTAGCGCCAAAGCAGTAGAGGATAATAATATCCCAGAGGACGAGGTCATTAAGTTCTTGCTAATTACAGGCGCTGTCTCCCTCGTTCTAATTGCGATCATGGGTGCACTCATGCAGTTTCTTATCCATTTAATCTACGGACGTAAGATCAAGCGACTCAAGCTCATTGTCAAGACGCTAGAAGAGCAGGAAGCTGAATGATTAACAGAATCTACTATACGTAGTTGTTTAGCATCACAGGCATCACCAACATCAAGATATCTTCGTTGTCATCTTTGTCAGATGGCAATAAAATACCTGCTCTATTTGGTGCGCTCAATTGGAGTGTAACCTCACTAGAGGATAGGTTATTAAGCATCTCCACCAAAAATTTAGCGTTGAAGCCTATTTCGATATCTTCACCGTCGTGCTCACAAGCTAGGCGCTCATTTGCTTCATTCGAGAAATCTAGATCTTCGGCAGAAATCATCAACTCACTTCCAGTGATTTTTAATCTTACCTGATGCGTTGTCTTATTTGCGTAGATCGAGATTCGTTTGAGAGATGAAAGGAATTCACCTCGATTGATGGTCATGTTATTCGCATTATCTACTGGAATAACATTCTCATAGTCAGGGTAACGCTCATCAATCAAGCGACAGATCATCTTGATATTGTTGAAGTCAAAGAATGCATTACTCGCATTAAACTCCAACGCCACATTCGTATTTTCAGAAGGCAGCGTCGCCTTCAATAGATTAAGGGCCTTTCTAGGAATAATCATACTGTGTGCCATATCGGCTGCAATATCCACTCTCCTGTATCTAATCAGTCTGTGGCTATCTGTTGCTACAAACGTAGTATTCGTTTCGTCCAGCTTTACATAAACGCCAGTCATAGCAGGTCGTAGCTCATCACTACTCGTTGCAAAAATCGTGTTACTGATTGCAGTACCAAGAATGTCAGAAGAGATATTGACACTGTAGCCATCGGCTACTGAGGGTACTTTTGGGAAATCAGTGGCATTCTCGCCTGATAGTTTATATCTACCGTTGTCAGAACTAATCTCTATGCTGTAAGTAGATTCGTCGATCGAAAAATTGACCGGTTGCTCAGGTAGGTTTCTAAGCGTTTCAAGTAATATTTTAGCAGGAATTGCAATGCTTCCATCCTCTTTTGAATCCACTTCCAATTCAGTAATCATAGAAGTCTGTAAATCACTAGCGGTTACCTGCAGCGTACCTCCATTGATCTCAAATAGGAAATTTTCGAGGATCGGCACGACAGGATTAGTCGTGATAACACCGTTGATCGAAGATAATTGTTTGAGTAGGAATGAAGAGGATACAATAAATTTCATGCTGAAGCCTAGTTTTGTATTTAGCGGTTACAAATTTAAGCACAAAAATTTACAAAAAAGCTGTCAAAATGCAATTGGCAAGCTTCTTCTTTACGTCAAGGCTGATAGGTAAATTCGCTAGGTTTCCGAAGTAGCCTTGCAGATCGGCGTTTGTCGAAAATCACCATATCTCCAGCTGTATCACTCGCTAACTGAATTCGCCCGTTTCTAGTCATCGGATAAAAGGTGATCGAACGCTTACCGTCAAAATATATATCCTCTATGGTGATCGTTGCTAGCGGCACAGTTTCGACTAGGCTATCATATATCGGGAATCGTCCTTTACTGATCCGTTCATTGGCAGTTAGATATTCGAATTCGTTCAGATAATCAATGAGCGCATTAGAATCAACTTTAGCTATTCCCTCGATTTCAAAGAACTTCTCCTTAAAGCGAACGATCAAATCCTCAGTTTCGGTCGCTTCATAATCGACGGTGATTGATTGAATCGATCGCCAATTCCCATTAAAAATCCTTCGATCTCGCCATTGGTCTACTGTTAATTCAAAAATGCCTCCCAAGTAATCACTGTAACCAGCTATCTCAGCCTCGTACACTTGATCATCTTGATCAATCAAATAAGTCTTAGTTCTATTGGGATTTCCATAGACCGAAAACGAACTTGATTCTGTCCCTGAAACCGCTACTGTGATCCAATCGGCGCGACTACTTCTGACCTCTTCACTGTCAAAATCTGAAAGTGGCCTGTTTACACCTAGCTGTGAAAGCACATTCATCAAGATCCTTAGCATAGAGGGATCCACAGGGTACTGATCGTTAAGCAACCATCGATCTGTCCTAGTAAGTTTGCTTACGGAAGAACCACTTTTGATCACTATGGATCCAATTGAAATTGTGTCACTTACTTTAAAAAGATCGGCTTTATAATTGGTTATTAGTGAGCTGGGTTCTCTCAGCCAGAAGAACAGGTTAACAACCAGCAGTCCTCCAATTAATAGCAGTAACTTGATATTTTTGCTCTTCATCTGGCGTATTTCTTTCTTCGTAAGAACCCTTTGATCAAACCAAACACAACAATTAAAACGATCGGTAGCAACATATTAAGCCACTTATACCATTCAGCGTCCTGTTGCAATTTAACTTTGTCAAGAGGCCTGATCTGCACCTCTTTATTTTTAGCAAGCATCAATCCATCATCATCTAGCATATAATCAAGTGCTTGTGTGACAAAAGCTCCATTTGCGTAGGTCGTTTGCTGGTAAGGGTCCACTCCTATTGGTAAAGGCTCATCAGTCTCTAGGTTAAAATCATTTCTGATAAAGTCCCCATCTCCAATCACAATTATGCTAGCTGGTTTTCCTTGATCTCGATATTTTGAACCATCGACTCCTTTTGGTAAGATCCTATTCTTGTACAATGAGGTAAAGGATCCCTCTAGTAAGTATGCCAAATTCTGAACACCTGAAGTGAAAAACTCTGGTCTTAACTTATCCCGAAGATCGTTGTAGCTCACACGAACAGGAGGCCCAAATACCCTTGTAAATTCACTGGATTTCAATAGCGGCGTTTTCTTAATACCCGTTGCCTTCACCGTATCAATAGAGGAAACGTGTCTTAACCAACTTGCATCAAGATTTTTGACAATAGGGTGATCTCCATAGTTTGTTATCACAGGAGAGTATGGCCAAGGCAGAAGTTCAATCTTAGGCTGATTCCCAACCATTCCAGAAACAACAGGAGTCGTTCCACAATTGGCATCAGCTACATAGTTTTTGTTGATTCTGACACCGTATTTGAAAAGTAAGTCATCTAGATTGGTCTCAACAGGGATAGCGATAGTACCCTCGCCTGCGGCCTCGGTCATATTTACGGACAAGGCGTCTATGAAAATTAATAGCGAGCCACCACCCATGACAAATTGATCCAAATAATACTTCTCTCTTTCCGAAAATCTTGATTGAGGTTTTGTGATCAGCAAAGCATCATACCCATTGATCAGAGAACTTCGCTGCGATAGTTCCAACCGATACAAATCATAGTTTTTCAATACTTCACTTGTCAATCCAGCGAGATACGAACTATCAGGCTCATCGTGACCAGTTACTAAACCTACTTTGAATCTCCGCGATTGACCTAATTGACTAATGGCATTCAGTAGCTCGTACTCAAGACCTTCGATCGACTGGTTGAGCATATCATCGATCGGTAAAGAGCGGTTGCTCTTTAGTAAATTAACGGCTACCTCATTTGTGCCTTTGGAAATCACTGCGCCTGGAAAGATCAATTTTTCTGTTTTATTACCATCTACAGTATAGGTGACATTACTGGGTTGCAGCCCTTTATCGATCAGCGAGCGATAGAACTGATTCCTAGCATTGTTGCTTTTAGCAATGGATGGGTCCAAAAATCTGTACTGAATATTATTGCCACCGTATACGGTGAGCTGATCAGCCATTTGTCGAATAGATTTTTGAAATCGACGAAAATTGGACGGAAGCTGGCCTTCCAAATAAAACGTAATGTAGACGGGCTCCTCTAATCGAGCTAAAGTAGACTGTGAAGCCGGATGCAGGCTATACTTTTTATCTTCAGTAAAGTCAATAAGCCATCTATTTTGGTTGGCTAGTTGATTAACCAAAAAGATGATCAAAAGCACTGATATGAAGCTCAGCCAATGAAATAGTCGTGTGCTGGATAGATTCATCTCTTCAACTCAAGTGTTAATCTGGTCAACATCAAAAAAATGAATGTAACACCAAGGAAGTAGGCTAAATCTCTTAAATCTAATACGCCACGACTGATGGACGAATAATGAAACATACTTCCAATCTGCTCCAAGTAGTAACTCCAAGAACCCCAAACATCTACGCTAGCAATCGCTTCAAACCCCTGATAAATCAAAAAACAGGTAAAAGCCGAAACAACAAAAGACACGATCTGATTATCCGTAATAGCACTAGCAAATAGGCCAATAGATACAAAAACGCTTCCCAGCAATAGCAGCCCCAAGTAAGAACCAATAATCCCTGATGTGTCTAGGTTTCCAGTTGGATTACCAAGCTGGTAAATGGAATAATAATACAAAACAGTGGGCAGCAGGGCAAATATCACAAGCAGCATTGCTGCTAGATACTTCCCACCTACAATTTGATAAGATCGAAATGGGAGCGTATATAAGAGTTCTAGCGTACCCGTCTTCTTCTCTTCCGCAAAAGATCTCATCGTAATTGCTGGCACCAGAAACAAAAAAAGATAGGGACCTATTGTAAATATAGGCTCCAAGGTGGCATAACCATATTCGAGAACGCTTGTATCAGGCAAGATCCACATGATGGTTCCCACTCCCAATAAAAACACCGTCAACGCCACGTAGGCAATCAGGGAATTTAGAAACTCGTTTACTTCTTTGATGAGAATCGTGATCATGCTTGTCCTCCCTCTTTTTGCGTTAGGCCGTGGAAAATATCTTCCAGCGAGTCTCCTACTTCTTGTATTGTACTAAGGGGCAAATTGTGCTCGGAGATCACTTTCAAAATCAGTGATCTTAGTTGTGGGTCCTCAGAAGCGAAAGATATCGTTTCGTCATCTATCTGCTCTACTAGCAAATCAGCTATCCCTTGAAATAGATCCTGTTTCACCTTCGTCTCAAATGTTACATGCACTTTCTTTACCTGAACGGCTTTCTTAAGGTCAGCCAGGCTCTGGTTTGCAACAAGCCGTCCTTTATCAATAATCACTACATCGTCACACAAAGCTTCTACTTCCTGCATAATGTGAGTAGATAAAATGACGGTTTTATCCTCGCTGATGCGTTTAATTACTTTTCGGACTTCTAATAGCTGATTTGGATCCAATCCTGTTGTAGGCTCATCTAGAATTAGAACACTTGGGTCCGCGACCAACGCTTTTGCCAGACCCACTCTTTGCCTATATCCTTTCGAAAGCATTCGAAGTTTCTTGTGAGATTCGACTGTCAACCCACATAGCTCAATCATTTCATCGATTCTGCTATTGATCCTCTTGGGTGGTAGCTGGTACGCTTGTGCGACAAAACGCAAAAATTCCTTTGCATACATATCCATGTACATCGGATTGTGCTCAGGGAGATACCCGATATGCTGCTTGACTTTCAATGACTGGCTTATGACTGAGAGACCTTCGACTAGCACATCGCCTGACGTGGGTCGAATGTAGCCAGTAGCAATTTTCATGGTCGTTGATTTACCAGCACCATTAGGGCCCAAAAAGCCTAATATCCGACCTCTTTTTGCCTCAAAAGAGACATTATCTATGGCCCATTGAGTGCCATACACTTTGGATAAATTTTGAACGATTACAGACATTTGGAATTAATCACACGACCGGGATAAAGTGGTCACATACTGAACGCAATATTCTATTATTTTATTCTCTTTGCCAAAGTCTTAAGCAAAGCAACTTCCTCTAAACTTTTAGGTTGACCAGCAGTTCTGTTATTACTGAAAAAAATATGCATCAAACTACAGATAAATACATCATCATTTCTGGCACCAATCGAAGCGAAGCCGTCTCTCGACAAGTCAGTCAATTGTATCAATCAACCCTCCTAGCAAAGAATATCAACGCAGAGATTCTAGATTTAACTTTACTACCCAAAGACTTCTTGTTTAGCAGTCTCTACGAAAATGCTGGAAAGAATGAATCGTTTCAGCCTTTTCGAGACAAAGTAAAGCAAGCAACAAAACTACTTTTTGTGATACCTGAATATAACGGCAGTTTTCCAGGTGTTCTTAAGGCGTTTATTGATGGCATGGAATTCCCAGGCGCCTTTAAAAATAAGAAGGCTGCTCTAGTAGGCCTTTCTGCAGGTGTGCAAGGGGCAGGTCTAGCGCTCAGTCATTTGACAGATATTCTCAATTATTGCGGTACAAATGTTTTGGCACAAAAACCAAAATATGCTTCAATCGATAAGAATTTTGATGGCAGCCAGTTTTCAAATAAGCTGTACCATCAACTGATGGAAGAACAGGTAGAAGCCTTCGTTTCCTTCTGATAAATATGGCATGGTCTTGGGTAATGAGACGTCATGCTTCAATTCTTAGATAGCTTCCTTACCGTTTTTCACTCCGCTCTGGTCTTTTTTATCCTGACAGGATGGTTATTTGCCAAAACAAGAAAAATTCATTTCTGGACACTTGCTACTACACTTACAGCCTGGCTCGTAATAGGGTACTGGATAGGCACGATTGGATACTGTCCAATCACGGACTGGCATTGGGATCTTAAACGATCATTGGGTCAAAGGCAGTTGCCGGGGTCATTTATCAAATACATGATAGATCAGCTCTTGGGAATTGATGCTAATAGGGAAATGGTGGATATCATCACGGGTATAGGGATGGCCGCTGCTACTATTGCTGCAGTTATCATGCGCATCCGAGGCCGGCGGCGAGGTAAAAAGACTATTACAGTTTAAACGCTATTGACTTATCGATAACACTATTTTACCCATATTGAGATTCTGTTGCATCCTGTCATGTGCTTCATTTACTTGACTAAATGAGTATACAGAATCCATGATTGGTACGATGGCACCTGAAGCAAGCGATGACGAAAATGATTCTGAAAATTGTTCAATCAGCTGTTTCTTATAGGGCAAAGAACGAGCTCTTAAAGTAGATCCTATTAGATGAATTCGCTTGTTAAGAATTTTCGCAAGATTGATCTCGCTCTTGTGACCTCCCATAAAAGCAAGCAATACATATCGACCGTCAGTTCTTAGCAGATTAATATTTTGTGGTACGTAAGATCCCCCGACCACATCTACCACTATGTCTATTCCATGGCTATCTGATAACTTCAAGACTTGCCCTTCAAACAAGGGCGTATCTCTATAATTTACTCCAAAATCAGCCCCTATTTGCTGGCAAAAATCAATTTTTGATTGACTGCCGGCTGTAACGTAAACGGTTGCTCCTTGCGACTTAGCCAATTGAATGGCTGCCATTCCTACGCCACTCGCTCCCGCATGTATCATAACATGCTCATTGGTTGCGATATTTGCCAAACTAAATAATGCCTGATACGCTGTTAAGAATGCTTCAGGTACAGCTGAAGCTTGTTCATAAGAAAGGCCATCAGGTATCCGCATAAATAAATTTTCATGATCGCTGACATATTCTGCATAACCACCTCCTGCTAGCAAGCCCATTACTCGATCACCTACTTTCCAACGCGTACCCTCCTTACCTACATCGACTACCTCTCCAGCGACCTCAAGACCTAGTATGGGTGACGCCCCCATGGGTAATGGGTACTTTCCGACCTTTTGCAATAAATCAGCACGATTGACACCTGAGGCTTCTACTTTGACCAGCACATCATAATCACCCAGCGAGGGATCTGCGGCATTTCCTCTTGTTAAATAGCCGTCTTCATCATAATTGACAACCCACATCAATCAAGAATATCCCTAAATAAGGCAATCGTCAACTGCTTATATAGATGATCGTAATCTTCTTGGAAGTAATGATTACTCGACAGCTTTACGATGACGGCATCTTTGTCGGGATCTATATATATAAACTGATCATACACTCCCAAAGCATTATACTCATCATCTGCACCGTATGGAATCCACCATTGATAGCCATATCCATCCATTTCTACTCCATTTTCAATCCGTTGCTGTACATGTTCATCTTGTGGCCTGGTAGAGACAAGAACCCATTCTTCGGGCACGAGCTGTTGCCCATTCCATCTACCTGAGTCAAGGAATAACTTACCCAATCGAGCGTAATCTCTCAAAGAAGCGTTGAGTCCTCCCAAGGCAAATTCCATTCCTGCATTATCCACTATCCAAAAAGCATCATTTTCTGCTCCCATAGGATCCCACAGACGAGATTTGGTATAAGAGGTAATTGATTGGCCTGTAGCTTTTACCAAGATCATACCCAAGACTTGTGTATCGATACTTACATAGTGATTGTATGTTCCAGGCTTCTTCTCGTTGGTCAGTGACGCAGCGAAATCAGCCATTGGCATTCCTAGAGCAAAAAATCGCCCCATTCTATTGATATCCGAATTGAAATCACCGTAGTCTTCATTAAACAGGACACCGGAACTCATCTGTAATAAATTCTTAATCGTAACCTGATCATAACCCGTACCTCTGAGCTCTGGTAGATATTCTATCGCATATTGATTAATATTTTTGATCTTGCCCTCGCTGAGTGCTATTCCATACAAAGCACTTATCAATGATTTTGACATAGACCACGAAATATGAATATCATCCATGGTGAAGCCATTGCCATATTTCTCATATCTGATGCTATCATTTTGAATGATCAAAAAACCGTCGGTAGACGTGTGATCCAGAAACTCTTTGGTCTGAATAACTGAATCCCCAAGTTTAAAACTGTTAGGTAAAGCCCATGCTTGATCAGCCTCAGGAAGCGAGGCCGGATCACTGCTCTTCTCTACCACTTCGGTATTGATAAAGTCTGGAAATGATCTGAAGTTCTCTGATATATTTTCAGGTTCAAACAAAGTCAGCACTTTTTGTAATCGAAAGATCTCTTCCTTAAATAAAAAACCTCCAACGAGGACCACCAACAGTAAAGCGAGTAAAAAGGATATGGCTAATTTTTTGATCATGGAGCTAGTGTGTTGTGAAGTGAAATTACTATGAATTGTTCAATGCATGTACCTTAGCACATTAATCCTTACCCTATGAAACGAACTACCTTCCTTCTTTCCCTCATTATTTGCTTGATGAGTTACTCTTTTGTCTCCGCACAGACGGTCTTTGTACTGGTTAGGCATGCAGAGAAGGAACAAGATGGATCAAAAGACCCAAACCTGAATAATGTAGGTATTGATAGAGCAGCAAAATTGATGGAGATACTTACACAACAAAGTATTTCAGGCCTATACGCTACCCCTTACAAACGAACCCAGCAAACATTAACACCTCTTGCCACAGCAAAAGAGCTTTCGGTTAATACATACAAACCATTTGATGAAGAGTTTCTACCCTCTCTTTTTGAGAACCACTCGAATGGGTATGTTGTAGTGAGTGGACATTCGAACACTATTCCTGTTTTAGTTAATCAACTGATCGGCGAGGATCGATACGAGCAACTAGAAGAAACGGATTACAATGATATTTTTATCGTAACTGCTGAAAGCCTTGGTACGGGAACAGTGGTTCACTTGACTTACTAGAAAAGTGTCGGTCAGGTTTTCACTCAACTTCAAAAATTGACGACCTCATTGATTTTCATTTCGGTCAATTTACCATATTTCTCAAGTGCTTTTTTGTCGATCTTCTTCAAATCTCCGTAGATAGAAATCACAATAGGTTTGCCAGAAATATGGCGGTCGTAGAAGCTAACAATATCATCCTTAGATAAATCCGAATAGGCAGCATACGCTTCCTGATTAGGATCCACGCTATATCCCTCCTCTTTGTAAGTGGTGACTTGCTCTGCTACAGCTTTGAATTCCAGATAACTGGTAACGACAGATCGTTGCAGATATTTAGCCAAGACAGGTACTCGGTCCTCCTTTCTCGGCATGTCAGTGATCAAACCCATGAGTACATCTATTGCCTCATTGGTCTTATCTGATTGGCAGCCAATAAAGCCATAAAATCGATTTTTACCTTCGGAGGTTCTAGAACGGATCGCATTACCACCTGTTGAATAGGCAAGCGATCTATACTCATGTATTTCTTGCTTCATAAAGCCATTAAACCCTCCAGCAAAATAGTTGTTAAAGGCATTAAAGCTAACATATTCCTCCTCTTCGAATGACTCCCCAGGAACGTAAACGTAGATCTAACTCTGCAAATCGACCCTCTTGAGAATAGCCAAAAAATGACAAAATCAAACAGGAAAGAATAAGAACAAGGCGGCTTTGCATAAGATTGAATTTTGAATATGGATCCGTCAATTAAGAATATGCGATGTAACTATGAGTAACAATTAATAACCTAACGACTACTAGCTATAAATCGGACTTACTACTTTTATTTTTCATTATACGGCCAATTTCATGATCTGATTGGTGTTTCTGATTGATTAATTGATCTGCTACATCATTATTCTCTAGGTCACTTCTTTTTTGCGAAAGTTTCTCGACGGCTTGCATCTCATGTACTGTTAATTCGATACCAACTACCCCTTTGTACTGGCGACTGGTTTTTTCTTCAAATGTCTCAAACCGTATCGAAGAATTTCGTTGCTTCTCATGCAGTGCAACCATCTTTGTCAGCGCCTCAATCAATTCTTCCTCCTCAATGATTCGTATTTTGGCATATACATGTGCCGCGAGATAATTCCAGGTAGGTACCTCCTCAGTATGATACCAACTAGCAGAAATAAAAGCGTGAGGACCTGAGAAAATTGCCAATACTTCTTCATCCTGTTTCCAATCCTTCCATTGAGGATTGGCTTTGGCGATATGCGATGTTAATGTAAGTACACCCTCCTGCCATGAGGACACAAATGGAATATGAGTACCCAAAATGCGCCCGTTTGCTTGACTGAGTAGGATACCAAAATTATTGGCGTTGATAAACCGAACGATCTCCTGCTGATCTGTTTGGTGAAAAGCTTCTGGAATGTACATAAACTACTGATTTACATAGTGAGCTAACAGTTGGTGAAATTGATGGACACCTTGCTCACGGATTGGAGAAAAGCGACCCGCCTGGTAGTATTTAGATTTTACACCTTTAGACACGCCTTCTACCACAAACTCATCTTCTCTTTCTACTTTATCGAGCAAGGCGCCCGCACCACGGTTCATTTTAGACTCATCATATACATAGGTGATAAAAGAAACCTTCGTTTTATCCTGCGTTAATGGCTTTATCACATTGACAGATAAACCCCACGGGTAAAAATTGAGCATCAAGTTGGGGAAGATCCAAAAATAATATGCAGCGATCTTTTTTCCATAATCAACGTGATCTTCCGGCAGATCAAACACCTCATCTGCTCCATCAGAATAGCCGATTTGGAGATTCATGTGATCATAGAGCTCAGTTTTGTATTGACCGTAATCCAGTACAGCATTGAGGTCAGCATGCACAAAAGGGATATGAAAACCTTCCAGATAATTGTCACAATATAATGCCCAATGTGCGTTGACCAAGTAGTCCTTGTTATAGGCAGAAACCTCCTTGAATTGATCTAATGGTAAAAAACCAACCCTTCTTGTAATCTCCTGATGAATAGATTTCATATCATATGCAGGGTCAAGACCAACCCACATAAATGGACCTAATTGAGATACAGGAAAACGGTGTAAATCATCACATGGCCGTGGAAAGTCGACGGCTTCTTTAAACTCGGGCATATGCTTGAACTTACCTTCTAGATCAAATCTGCGGCCGTGATATTGGCAGATAAGCTGACTTGACTTTCCTGGATTATGGCTCACGATATTACCTCTATGTGTACAAACATTGGTCATGCAGTGTATCCGATCTTCTTGATCTCTCGTCAGCAGTACGGGCTCATCCAAAAAGTGATCCAGTAAAGTGATAGGATGTTGAAACCCTGTTGCAGGCAACATCGAAACATCCCCCAACCATTGCCAGCTCTTATAAAAAATCTTCTCTTTCAGCTGCTCAAAAATGTCAGCATCTCTGTAGAATGCCGCGGGCAATGTCTCGGCCTTCCTAATGTCTGGATCTATGTTAAAACGCATACTTCTTAGATTAAAAATGTTTGGTCAAGAGGTCCGAACTCAAACATGATTGAACGCATACCTCCCTTCGGTTATTCACAGCCTGAGTTTTTCGCATTCACAAGATAGGTCGAATGATGACTTGTAAGACCTATTCTAAAATAGTCTTTATATAGTTTGCTACTAAAGTCTTTCAAATGAACCCAGTTCTAATGCTCATTTCACGTGTCTTGCTAATTCCAGTGGCAATCAGGAGCTATGTGGCCTGATGACAAGGATGATCGCAAACAAACATCACTGTGAAAGACAGTTGCATCGGCATTAATCCATAAACTGTCAGATCATTATTTGAAATCGATCATTAGTTGGCCTTGGTACTCAAGGTGAACAAGTTATCGGACTGGGCCTTCTATTGATGAATGGTAATACTGAAATGAATCATAGAGAAATTGGCGATTCAAGTATTAAAAGACACATAATTACCTTTTCAATCATCTTTCCGACAGAGCCTATGAATTGATCGCTTGAGCAATCGTCCATCCTTCTGACCAGCAAGCTTGAAAATTGAATCCGCCAGTCAAAGCATCGATGTTAAGGACTTCACCAGCTAGGTATAGCCCTTTGAAGTGTTTGCATTCAAAGGTATCAAGGTCAACTTCGCCCAATTCAACGCCACCAGCTGTCACAAACTCATCCTTAAATGTGCTCTTACCGTCCACAGCATAACGCCCTTGGGTCAGTTCTTCTATCAGTCGATTTCTATGCTTCTTTGATAACTCGCCGAAAGTAGTTTCTGTCGGAAGATCAATTAGATGGAGAATACGCTCCCAAAAACGTCTTGGTATATTCCACAGAGGGTACTTAATAACGGTGCGATTTAAGTGCTCTTCCTTATAGCTAAATAGTTGATCGCGCGCCTCATCACCAGTAATTGTTCCCAAATAATTGAGCATTACTTCGAAACGGTAATTACAAGTGTGCAAATGGATGGCTCCTACACTGGATAGCTTTAATACAGCAGGCCCGCTCATCCCCCAATGTGTTATCAATAATGGCCCTTCTTCTTGAAGTTTTGTTTTAGTAATTTTAACCGATACATGATCAAAACTGACGCCTTGTAAACCCTCAATACGCCGATCCTTGATGTTGAATGTGAATAATGAAGGTACAGGTGGAGATGTCTTCAGGCCTACTTTTTCTAGCAGCCCCCAAGCCGCCTTTGAGGATCCAGTTGCCATGATCACTTTATCAGCTACATACTCCTTGTCATTTGTTGTGATAATCCACTGGTCTGCCTTTTTGTTGAGGGACAGTACCGATTGGTTTAGTTGAATATCTACTTGATACTTGACTGCTTCTTTCAAAAAACAATCGATGACCGTTTGCGAGGAATTGCTAGCGGGAAACATCCGTAGGTCCTCCTCCTCCTTGATGTCAATGGCCCTTTCCTCCAGCCAACGGACCATATCTTTGCTACTAAAGCGTTTAAATAAGGCATACAGCTGCTTCCCACCTCTCGGGTAGTAATTGATAAGCTGACTCGGCTCGCTTCGGGCATTAGTTACATTACAGCGACCTCCTCCTGACACTTTTACTTTACTCAGCAACTTCCCGGTTTTTTCTAATACCACCACTCGATATGCCTTTGATGCCTTTGCAATATTTATTGCCGTAAAAATACCTGCGGCACCACCGCCTATGACCACTATATTTTGAATACTAGACATTTTCTTGCTCTTCCAATAATATTATACTCAAAAGCGCAACAACTTCATTTCTATCCAATCCCACGCGCATTCTTGGGTTATAGAGTAGTCTGATGAGCTCCAAGTCGATGTCAGCAAAGTCTTGTGCAAACCTTCCATCTACAGAAGTTTCGTAAAATATACTCTCTTTATAAAGAAGTGAATCCTTTCCAAGGCCTAGTGACTGCGTCACTTCTTCAAGAATCAAACTTCGTTGTTGAGTGAATGTCTTTGTTTCAACA
>JBLHTU010000063.1:0-17453 GCA_047627515.1 Cyclobacteriaceae bacterium
GGATTCTACAAAGAACGTGACGTCAGCATTATACTCAGAGGAATCGCTATTGAAACTACCAAGTTGAATTTCAGGCGTTCTTGTCGTGTACCAGTCATTACTGATAATGATTGTCCCTAACGGTCGCGTAAGTATTCCTTCTCCTCGAAAACCATACGTCTCGTCATAGAAATAGTAACGGAGGTCTTTACTTACGAAGCTTCTCCGTGTAGGAGTAGCTGTACTAATGACCGCGTTATTTATTAAAATCCGATCACTTGAAGTGATAAATGCAATTACTTCCTCTAAGTCTAAATAAGTGAAAACACCAAATAAAGGGCTTATGGTCTGTTGGCCACTTGGAGAATCAAACAGTGATCGGTCTGCAATGCTATTTAGTTGACTCGTTGACCTTTCAATCCCGACATTTGAGAAACTGTTGGTACCAAAGACCAATTTTGTCTCAAACACCAAAGTGTCATAGCTCGTATAAAGCACAAATTCTGTGCTATCAACACGTTTGTCAAATGAAATCGCAGTCTGATTTCCATCCACTGGACTTAGCGCAATTTTGGTCGTATAACCACTAGTTACCTCGGGGTTATCAGAGTTCATTTCTCGGAAAAGTCTTTGTCCTAAGATGGGGGCATTGATACTAATTTTTTGAATATTGTCGCCAGACAAAGTATGCGTCAATGTGTCATAAGACCGAGTAAGTGGTAGCGACTCACCTTTTAAGTAAACGATACTACTTTGAATTTCTCCTTCGTATTGACTTACTAATATTTGTAATTCTCCAGAATCATCAGAGGACTTATAGCTATCAACGTACAAGTTGATTTTCAGTGAATCAAAGGTTAGTGTATCATTCGGCAAACGGCCTTCGATAAAAGTTAAGCTTGAATAACTAGAAGCACTTAAATCACCCAATTCAGGGTGATCATAGTTTCCAACAATGAGGTTGTTCTCATTATCTGTTCGAAGACTATCAATAAAAATACTTCTTGAAGGAAGGGCTATTTCTAACCTTTCAACAGAAGTACCTTTATCCAAATTGAAATCAAAGGAGTTGTCCTCTGACTCACAAGCAACCAATAAAATAAATGATAAGAGGACAATAGTCCTCATTGATGACTTAACCAATAAGTTCATTGTAAAGATTAAAGTAAGATTCTTCAATATTGTCTGTCTGCATGGGTTCAATTCTCTTCTCATTAGATATTTCATCCATCAACGCCTGTAAACTTGCGCTAGTCTCTTCCTTGGCATAATTAATTGCGTCTGAATACTGCATTCCCATTTTTATAAACCCTTCGTAGTCTGCAGTTCTGAGATGATTTAACATTTCATCATCGATATCGATCATCTTCACTTTTTCAAGCAAGTCCTGTCCAAATTTGTGGGAGAAACTATTGTTATGAAGGGTGAAGACTGTCTTTGAATTCTGAAAAATCGGGTCATTCTTGTACGTAGTTTTTACATACAGAGGGATTAAACTAGTCATCCAATCATGGCAATGAATAATGTCAGGTGACCAGCCCAGTTTTTTGACGGTCTCGAGCACACCTTTGCAGAAAAAGATGGCGCGCTCGTCATTGTCTTCATAGAAGTTATCTTCCTTGTCAAAAAAGACTGACTTTCTGTGGAAATAATCTTCATTATCAATGAAATAGACTTGCAGCTTAGCATTTGGGATGGAGGCTACTTTTATAACAAGTGGCTTTTCTTCATCTCCAACGGAAATGTTGATGCCAGAAAGGCGAACAACCTCGTGCAATCTGTTTTTGCGTTCGTTGATTAGGCCAAACCTAGGGACCAGAATTCGGATTTCCATACCTTTCTCTTGCATTGCTTGAGGCAATTTCCTCACAAAGTCAGCAACTTCAGTAATTTTTAGAAATGGATTGATCTCACTAGCGACGTATAGAATTCTGATATTAGACATATCTCTTTTTATTTGTATGAGGGGGGATTGAAAATGACCACAAATTTACTATATTTTTGCGTCAATTTCAATCTATTGTGAAAACTCCATTCTTTAATAGCTTACTTGTCATATGATTGTGGTTAAGGATATCGCAGAAATGCGGCAGCAGGTGAAGCTGTACAGGATTTCGGGCAAAACAATTGGCTTAGTTCCTACGATGGGATATTTGCATGAGGGACATATTGCCCTAGTGAAAAAGTGCAAAGAAGAGGTAGATATAGTGATTGTCTCCATATTTATCAATCCTGCTCAGTTCAATAATATTAACGATCTAAAGAATTACCCAATAGATATTGACTCTGATACTAGCCTGTTGCAAGCAGAGGGTATAGATATTTTGTTTAGTCCAAGTAGAGAGGAGATGTACCCTTCGCTGCCAACAAGTAATTTGTTCTTTGGAGATTTGTCCTTAGGCCTTGAAGGGGAATTTCGCCCTAATCACTTTTCGGGTGTTGGTCTGATCATTTCGAAGCTTTTTAATATCATATTACCCGATAAAGCGTATTTTGGACTTAAAGACTTGCAGCAGTTTATGGTCGTTAGGGCGCTTGTAAGCGAATTTAATTTTGATGTGGACGTGGTAGGCGTCCCCACTGTTAGGTCTGAATCAGGCCTTGCACTGTCATCGAGAAATGCCCGATTGAATAATCAAGGAAAAAATTATGCCTCTATGTTGTATGGCTCCCTGATGGAAGCCAAGAACCTTTTGGAGAAAGGGGAAGAGGTTTCAATGATAGAAAGTGCAATAAGCAGGAAGTTTGCGAGTCTCGATGAAATAGAATTAGAGTATTTCACAGTTGTAAACCCTAGTACATTTAAGCGTATTGAAACTTATTCATCAGACTCCGACGTTGCACTATGCATAGCCGCTTTTGTGCAGGGGGTAAGACTAATTGATAATATATATTTGCGGCGACAATAGCTCAATAATGCAGATTCAGGTACTTAAATCAAAAATTCACCGTGTGAAAATCACGCAAGCAGAGCTCCACTATGTGGGTTCTATCACCATAGATGAAGACCTGATGGATGCTGCTGATCTTGTAGAAAACGAAAAAGTTCAGATTGTTAATATCAACAACGGTGAACGCTTCGAAACCTATGTGATCGTAGGACAGCGAGGACGTGGTGAAGTTTGTCTTAATGGACCTGCCGCTCGAAAAGCACAAGTGGGTGATATAGTGATCATTATATCGTATTGTGGTATTGATAAAGCATTAGCAAAAATGCATAAGCCCACGATAATTTTTCCAAATGATGAAAATAAGATTTCCCAATAATGAATAAGGTAGTTAGTTCAGTTCTTCGTATTGGGATCCCTTTGATTGTTGCGGTTCTATTATTGTGGTTTGCTTTTAGAAATGTTGCATTTGACGAGTTCTTAGAAAAATCAAAAGAGACTAATTACTGGTGGGTGGTTGCATCGATTCTGCTGTCTTTAGTAGGTTATGCAACGCGGGCTTATCGTTGGAATCTTTTACTTACGCCAATAGGGTATAAAATAACAACCTACAGGACTTCCTTGGCAGTTTTAATTGGCTATCTCGCAAATATTGCTTTCCCAAGGCTGGGAGAAGTGACAAGATGTGCTATTTTAAAAAGGACAGATAATGTTCCTATGACAACTTCCATTGGGACAGTTATTACCGAGAGACTTCTAGACGCAGTTACGCTTTTGGTATTGATCGGGTTATCTTTCGTGTTGGAGTACGATACAATCACCACTTTCATGGTTGGTATTCTAGAAGATTATAACATTGATGTCTCGAAACTGATCTATGGGGGAATAGGCCTCTTGGTGGTTTTTGGTGTAACGGCAGCAATATTTCTTACTAGGAATAATCAATTCACTAGCAAATTGAAAGTGTGGTTGCTTGAGTTGTATAAAGGCATCAAGTCAATCAATCAGGTTGAAAAACTGGGCATGTTTATTTTCTCAACTATTCTACTTTGGTTGATTTACTATTTGATGGCTTACATCATCGTTTTTAGTCTTCCAGAAACAGCCTTTTTAACTCCAAGTGCTGGTTTTTTACTGTTGGTTACTGGCGGAATAGCCCTTGCCTTACCTGTCCAAGGGGGGATTGGGACTTATCACGCGATGGTCAGCGCATTATTGATGTTGTATGGCATAGATCAAACAACAGGTTTGTTTTTGGCCACTTTGCTTCATACGTCGCAAATCTTTGCGATTGCTGTCTTTGGAGGTTTAGCTCTTTTACTTTCGTTTTTGATCAAACCAGTCCCTAAAAGTACGGATGAGCAGCCAAGCTAAGATTGTATCTGTCGAAGAAGCGCAAAAGCAAGTACAAGCTTGGAAATCAGAGGGTTTGCAGATCGTATTCACAAATGGATGTTTTGATATACTTCACCTAGGGCATGTGGATTACCTAGAAAAATCTAGCGGGCTAGGAGATAAATTGGTACTAGGTTTAAATACCGATCAATCTGTCTCGGCCATAAAGGGTGAAAATAGACCGCTGCAAAATCAATTAAGTCGAAGTAGAGTGATAGCAGCCTTAACTTTTGTGGATTTAGTTGTGTTATTCGATGAAAGTACGCCACGGGCTCTGATTGAAAGTATTGTCCCTAATATCCTCGTCAAAGGAGATGATTATGAAATTAAAAACATAGTTGGTGCGGATTTCGTACTTGCAAATGGTGGAAAAGTTGAGACCGTTTCTCTTGTGACCGGATACTCAACTACCTCAGTTGTCAATAAGATTTTAAAGAAATAAAATAACGTTATTATGATTTTAATAATTGGTGTTGTTTTTATGCTGGTTAGTTGGGCGGTGAGTTCTAGGCTAAAGAACAAATTTAAAAAGTATAGTAAAATTGGATTAGCCAGTGGTCTTTCAGGTAGGGAGATCGCTCAACTGATGCTACGTGACCATGGCATAACAGATGTTGAAGTAACATCCGTTCAGGGTCAACTTACGGATCATTACAACCCGGCAAGTAAAACAGTGAATCTTAGCTCAGATGTGTACAGTGGCCGATCTGCTGCTGCAGCTGCGGTGGCTGCGCATGAATGCGGTCATGCAGTGCAACATGCTACTGCCTATGGTTTTCTCGAGTTTCGGTCTGCGATGGTTCCTATTCAGAATGTGAGTGCTAGAGTTTTAAACTTTGTGATTTTGATCGCAATCTTCGGAGGAGGGTATCTTCTCGGGACAGGCATGAACAATATAATACTGATCTTGATAGCGGCACAAGGAGTAATCACGCTCTTCTCTATTGTGACACTTCCTGTAGAATTTGATGCCAGTCGACGTGCTCTTGCTTGGATAGATGAAAGAGGTATTGTCAATGCGCAAGAACATGCTATGGCCAAAGATGCTTTGAAGTGGGCGGCCATGACCTACGTAGTTGCAGCACTTGGGGCAATTACTACATTGCTTTATTATATCACGATATTTATGGGAGGTAGTAGAGACTGATTTTGGGAAGTCTGCAAATTTAGTTTTTGAAGACTAATTTCTGAGCAAAAAACAGTATTTCCCTGTTTAATATTTGTTTTAAGCCTCTTTTAGAGGCTTTTTACTTTTTAAAATGGTATGCATGCATAATAAATAAATGTATATTTGTGCACATTCAAGACCCAATAAACCCAATAAAATGAACTTTAACTTAACCGAGGAACAAGAAGCTGTTAGAGATGCAGCAAAAGATTTTGCAGAAAAGGAATTGCTTCCTGGCGTGATCGATAGGGATAATGAGCAAAGATTTCCTGCCGAGCAGGTGAAAATGATGGGTGAGCTCGGGTTTATGGGCATGATGGTCGACCCGAAGTACGGTGGTGGTGGTATGGATACGGTTTCATATGCTCTCGCTATGGAGGAGATCTCCAAGATTGACGCATCAGCCTCTGTATGCATGTCAGTTAATAATTCCTTGGTTTGTTGGGGGATAGAAAAGTTTGGAACAGAAGCACAGAAGGAGCAGTTTTTACCAGATTTGGCAAGCGGTTCTAAGATTGGTGCATTTTGCCTTTCAGAACCAGAGGCAGGTTCAGATGCTACTTCGCAGCGTACTACCGCTGAGGACCAAGGAGATAATTATTTGGTCAACGGAACCAAGAATTGGATAACGAATGGAAATAGCGCTAGTACTTATTTAGTCATAGCTCAAACGGATGTCGAAAAGAAACACCGAGGAATCAATGCATTGATAGTTGATCGAGATTCAGAAGGGTTTATTCTTGGAAAAAAAGAAGATAAATTAGGGATTAGAGGATCTGACACACATTCTTTGATGTTTCAGGACATGAAGGTGCCTAAGGAAAACCGGATAGGCGATGATGGTTTCGGTTTCAAGTTTGCCATGAACACATTGAACGGTGGAAGAATTGGGATTGCTGCTCAAGCTTTGGGAATCGCCTCAGGAGCATTTGAATTAGCGCTAAAATACTCTCAAGAGAGAAAAGCTTTTGGAAAAGAGATTTCGCAACATCAGGGAATTCAATTTAAGCTTGCCGAAATGGCTACCAAGATCGAAGCTGCAAGATTACTGGTGTTGAAAGCAGCAGTGTTAAAGGATGCCGGTAAGGACTTTGCTCATGCGGCTTCAATGGCAAAACTGTATGCTTCTGAGGTGGCAATGTGGGTGACTGTAGAAGCAGTTCAAGTACATGGCGGGTATGGGTTTGTCAAGGAATTTCATGTAGAGCGTTTAATGCGAGATGCTAAAATCACGCAGATCTATGAAGGCACATCGGAAATACAAAAGATCGTTATTGCTAGGGAATTATTGAAATAATCTAAAATCTCATATTCTCGTTAACAGGCTTATCTCTTTGTTTTATGATCTATAAATATTAGATTCGTACAATCAATAGACCATTTTTAGGCAGTTTGCACTTGTAATGGTCATATTTTCGCGAAATGGAAGATTATAATCGAATCATAGAATCACTGTCTGTCAGGTACATCAAGGCTAAGAATATTAATATTCTTAGCCCGGTAACCATCAAGAACAGCTATGATGTGGAAAATACTTTGCTCAGAGTAAATGGAGGAGAGGTTCGATTTGGGTCAGACCAAACAACAGTACATACAGGTCAAATTTTGTTCATTCCTGGTGGGAAGCAGATATCTATTTCCTATGGAGCGGGAACACCTGAGATTCTAAGTAAGGACGATTTTATAAATAACAGAGAGAAATATTTTGAGGCTGTAGACAAGCCATCAGCTGAAAATAACAGTTATAGTTACGTTTCTTTCGAAGCGAAAGTATTTGATTCAGTTAGCTTTTTTCCGTCATTAGATATTCCGCCTTTCATCGTAGATCAGAATAACTATGTCAGCCAGCTGATCACTAATATTAACGAAGAATCTACAGGGAAAAAACCTGGGAAAGGTCGAGTAATCAAACTTCTTACAGAGGAATTGACGATTGAGCTGATACGGTATATTGTTGATAAGAGACTTTTCTTGGAGCAATTTGCGACGAATAGCACGTATTTTAAAGACCCTAGGTTAATAGATATTTTTACTTTTATCAAAGAGAACCTGAGTAAGGACCTGTCTAATAAGATTCTAGCAAACGTGGCGAATGTTTCTGAAGATTATGTAGGTCAGTATTTCAAAATGCTAACAGGTATCAATCCTCAGGATTACATTGAGTACCAGCGGATGGAAATGGCAGTTAATCTTTTGCGAACTAGTAAGAAGAGTATTCGGGAAATTGGTAAAGATGTGGGTTATAAGGACACCGCTTATTTTTGTCGTAGATTCAAAATGATGTTTGGTATTCCAGCTGGCAAAATGAGAAGACGAGAGTCTTTAATCAACGTTTAACTTCTTTAGCTTTTTCGATGAACTTATCTAGATAGTTAGAGATACCATCTATGGCAAGTTTAGTGATGAGGTCAGTTGATGAGCTGATGATTCTATCGAATGATCCCTTATTTTTCGAAGGCTTTTTGCTACTTTGGAGTTCTTTTTTGTCTAGTTCTTTACCTTTTATTAATCGAAAAATACCGTATGCTAAGAGTACGGAAGCCCCAATACCCGCGCTAATCTTCAAAAAAGTGAATGCTTTTTTTTCAAGTTCATTGGAGTGAACATCGAGTTCATCTCTAATTTCTTGTTCTTCCTTCTTTAATCTTTCTTTTTGAAGGTGATAGCTGTTGGTGTGCTTATCCATCGGTGCCAATTTTGATGATCATGGACTCCAACCACAATTGAATCTTTTGTGTTTTCAGAAGTAAGATCAGTATGATTAAAAGGATCAATATTACACCACTAATAATTACATAGCCCAAGTACACGCTCTCAAGTAAGTGATTGAGATATAGAGCTAAGGTCAAAGAAATAAATAAGCCCAGAAACGAGGCAATAAGCCCAATCAAAATAAAGGTAATGGTGTAAGCCAAAATCCGAGCTACTTGGCTCAGGACATCTAATTTAAGCTGATCTCCTTTTACCTTTAGATACTCGGTCAGTTTGTCGACGAGTTTATTGATGGGAAACATAGCAGCCACAAGCGTACAGAATTGGTTTACTTGTAAAGCTAATCGTTAATCGGTGAATCCAGCAAATCCGTTGGATGCTTTTGAAATTCTATCGTCTGGGAGTCCGTTTTTGCAGCGTGTAATACGTTTGTTGTCTTACTTAAATAGATCAGAGTAAAAGGTAGAATAAAGAAAGTCAAAAGAATATAGGCTAGTCCCATCATTCGATTTCTTAAAGTTAGTATGGCTAACTGATTGGCTGTAAAGGTGATGAGTCTATTAAGGGCCGGTATTAATAAGAAAAATAGGCAGCCCACCAAGTTAAATATCAGGTGTGCAATTGCCAGACTAATTGCAACCTGCGATTCAAATAGTGCAGCGAACAACGCCGTCACAGTTGTTCCAAGGTTTGCTCCTATAATAAAAATAAAGGCCCTTTTTAACTTCACTTGTCCAGTAGCAACAAGGGGAACCATCAGTGAAGTGGAGAGGGAACTAGATTGGATAGCAGAGGTGATTAACAGTCCCCATCCAAAAGATTTGATATTACTGTTTAAAGTTGAACCGTCCGACTGTGTCTTACTAAACCATCTCTTGTACAGTAAACTGCTTACAAACTTTACAATACTAAAAAGCAAAATGAGTCCGACCAATATGGTTAAGGTTGGCCCTAGGTTGCTAGTGAAAAATAAAATTATAGGATCAAAATATGAATTAATACCGCGGATGTATAAAGTTCCCTCGGCAACTGGGATCACGCTGCCTATTTTTGCACTGACTGTACTTAGAAGCTGATAACGTAGTTCTAGCGGAAAGAGAATTAACGCTACAAATATGTTGAATAGATCGTGAACTGTACCGGCACTGAAGGCCTTGACGAACTCGTTTCTTTTAGTGATGTAGCTAAGTGAGACGAGGGTGGAGGTCAAAGTAGTGCCTACATTGGCTCCTATCACTATAGGGACTGCCTGTGTTAATGGCAAAGTGCCTGCCGCTACTAGAGCGACGGTCATAGTGGTGGTGGTCGAGCTACTCTGCAAAATAGCGGTAACAAGTAGTCCTATGAAAAAGCCGATAAAAGGATTTGATGTGGCTTGCATGACAGAATCTGCCATCATCTCACCTAAGTTTTTAAATCCACCTGTAATCAGCTGGATAGAAAGAACGAACAGTACTAATCCAATCAAGATTGACACAAGGTTCTTTAGCTTTTCAGCTGCACTTATTGGCTCGCTATTTTTGGAGAAATCTACCATGCTAATTAGTATGCAAAGCTAGATAAGCGATTTTTTAATTATGATTACTCATTGTAAATCCATTGTTAGGAAATTGATAAGATTACTATGTCAAAATGAATTTTAGAAGATCAAGTCGCCATTTTTTGCCTGACAATATGAACTCAGTGTTAACCTTTACTTGTGACTGTCAGAATATCAGGTGATTTGCTATCAAATCAATAGTTTTGGCGATCAACACTGAAGCATGAGTGAACGTTCGTTCTCAGAGATTTATCGTGAGCGCTATTTCTTAGCGATTTTGGTATTAATCACGGTTGCATGTGCATTTAGTTATCCGTACAGGCAGATTGCAATGTGGGTTGCTTTTATGCTTGCAGCTTACTCAGCAATTGCTAACGATTCGATCCAGACCATTGGCACTTTTATCGCCTCCAACGCACACCGGAAGTGGTATTATCTATGGCTGTATATGGGAGGTATTTTTGTTATCACTGTTACATACAGCTGGCTAACATATAATGGTGACGTAAGCTATCAGAGACTTGCAAACAAAGGCTTGAATGCGGCTCCTGAAGCCTTTAGCTTTTTACAAGTTTTTGCACCAGCTATATTACTCATCCTGACACGGCTCAGAATGCCGGTTTCGACCTCTATCTTGCTGCTATCTGCCTTCAGTACTAAGAGTAGTTCGATTGTATCCATTTTACAGAAAAGCTTTTTTGGTTACTTCTTAGCATTTGTTGTGGCTATTGCATTTTGGTTACTTATTTCAAGTTTTTTTGAAAAGCATAAATCAAAAAAACCTGCTGCATATTGGATGCCTTTTCAATGGATTACAAGCGGGTTATTATGGTCTGTCTGGATTATGCAGGATGCAGCAAATATAGCTGTGGTATTACCTAGAAGTTTGGGTACGGGAGAGTTTGCCTTTTTTACGTTGTTTATCTTTGGTGGACTTGGCCTTCTATTTTATCTCAAAGGGGATAGAATTCAGTCGATTGTAAACGAAAAAACGGATGTCACCGACGTTAGGGCAGCAACAATGGTCGATTTTGTCTATGCCATCTTGCTTTATTACCTCAAGTGGGTGAGTACCATTCCGATCAGCACAACTTGGGTATTTATAGGATTGCTGGGCGGAAGAGAGCTTGCCATCAGTCTGCGTATGGTAGCGGGACCTGACAAAAGGCAAGCTGTTTGGCACAGCTTAAAGTTGATTAGAAAGGATGTTCTGTATGCTGTTATAGGATTATTAGTATCATTGATTCTTGCTTTCTCCATCAATGAAGAGATGAGAAGAAACCTATTTAGTATCTTTGATTAGAGCTTCAATTGCAAGCCAACTCATTAATCCCACACCTATTTTCATAGCGGACTCATCGATATTAAAATTGGCGGTATGCACACCAGCAGTTATTCCTTTTTCTTCATTTCGGGTGCCTAAGCGATAGAAACTAGCAGGTGTTGTCTGTGAATAGAAAGCAAAATCTTCTGAGGCCATCCACAGATCTAGCTCAACCACATTTTCCTCTCCTAGGTAGGCTTTTGCTGCGCTAACTTTTGCAGCAGTAACTTCAGGATCATTCACCAAGAACGGATATCCCTTGACTATGGTCACCTCACACGCAGCGCCAAATGCTTTAGCGGTATGCGTTGCAATATTCTCGATAGCATGGTGCGCTTTTGCCCGCCATTCCTCATCAAAAGTCCTAAATGTGCCAGCAATTTTTACCTCATCAGGGATCACATTAGTTGCCCCATACCCGTGGATATCTCCAAAAGAGAGTACAGAAGGTATTTTAGGATCAGCCTTTCTGCTGATTACTTGTTGTAGGTTGATCAGGATCTGTGCAGACACCAAGATCGGATCTATAAGTTTATCTGGCATAGCTGCATGCCCACCTTTTCCTTTGACAGTGAGGTAGATTTCATCTGCACTCGCCATGTATTTTCCACTTCGAAAGCCAACTTTCCCAACAGGAATCAAAGGCATAACATGTTGGCCAATAATGCTGGCAGGCTTTGGATTTTCTAGCACACCATCTTTGATCAATATCGAGGCGCCTCCGGGTGCTTTTTCTTCACCAGGTTGGAAGATTAATTTAATGGTGCCAGCAAATCTCGGAGAGAGTTCTTGAAGAATTTTGGCCGCACCTAGTAAGCAACTACTATGCACGTCATGCCCACAAGCGTGCATTACTCCGTCCTTAGTAGAGCGATAATCAAGGTCGTGGTTGCCTTCTACAATCGGGAGGGCATCTAAATCTGCTCTCAAAGCAATGGTAGGGCCCTCCGAGTGGCCTTCTATCAATGCAACAACGCCTGTATTGCTAATCCTTTGAACCGTTTTTAGACCAAACGATCTTAATTTGTCTTCGACGAAAGAGGCCGTATTGTATTCTTGGAACGAAAGTTCGGGGTTGGCATGGATATGTCTTCTGATAGCGACGATCTCCTCATGCTGCTGCTCAGCAAGCAGTTTGATTAAATCGATTAACTCATTCATTAGTGATTTGCAAAGGGAGTTTGTCGGGCACTAGCAGAGCCCTTGGATAGATTTCCTTAATGATCTGAAAGTCTCGGGCAGCTTCTAGTCTATCAAAATATTTTCCCGCTTTGACACGATAAGTAGGCTGGTAGTATTTGACCTCAGTTTCCATTTCTGGATACAGGTCATTAATGTTTCGTTGTGCACTGTAGGCATCGCTTCTGCTACTACCTCGGTACACTTGGATGACAAATCCGTCCCATAATTTTTGTTCTCTATTTGCAGCAATGATGAGCTGATTTACGCTATCTATTTCAGTCGTGATCTCTGTTGGAAGTTTTTCTGCAACTGCTACATCTACAGGTTCTTCAATGGTAACGATAGAGTCAGATACTCGCTGTATTCGAGTCAAGTCTAGCCTATGCACACCTAAATCTTCCGAATAGGAGCTGGTAGAGGAAGGGACCTGTGTTTTACAAGCCACCACCAGTAATCCAAGTAAGACTAATCGATTAACACGCATTTATTGTCTTTTAGGTCATTTTCTACCGTCTTGTATTTGACGTCTTTTTTTACAGATCCATCTGGGTACTGTACGGTCACCCGCTCGTTACGACTGGCGATCTTTTGTGATTTAATCGGCGCAACTTTCTCAACTGGTGGGCGATTTCCACCGCCACTCGCATATGCCAAAGCTGACTTGCTTTCCTCTTTAGATTCTTTATAGTCCTTGGTAGATTTCTGAGCACGAGCTTCCTGCACTTCGTCAGCTTGCTGCAGGGGAATTTCCGCTTTGAGTAGAAAAGACATTGTCTCTTCGTTAAGTCTGCCTATAAACCTTTTGAAGAGTTCGAATCCTTCAAACTTATAAATCAACAACGGATCTTTTTGCTCATAAACAGCATTTTGAACTGACTGCTTCAAGTCATCCATTTCACGTAGATGCTCTTTCCATGCTTGATCAATGATTGCAAGTGTGATCATCTTTTCCATGGAATCAATCACCTCAAAACCATCAGATTCTATCGCTTCGTTCAGGTTTACGCTTACACCGATTTGTTTTTTACCATCGGTAAAAGGAACCAACACGTTTTCTACAGTTGCTCCCCTTGTTTTCTGAAGTTGCTTTAAGATCGGCAGCGCCTTGTCCAGGATGGTCTGATTTTTCAGACCATAACGCGCAATGGCTTGGTCATATATTTTTTCCGTCAGGACAGCTGCATCAACTTTATCGAGCTCTTCTTGTGTGATCTGAAAGTCAATACCCAAGACGGCAATTGCATTGAGCTTCAGGCTATCCAGGTTGTTATCATCTTTGGAACCAAGAGCAATGTCTTCACAGATATCATATAACATGTTCATGATATCCAGCTGAAGTCTTTCGCCGAATAGGGCATTTTTCCTCCTTCCGTAGATCACTTCTCGCTGTGAATTCATCACGTCATCATACTCAAGTAGTCGCTTACGAGTCGCAAAGTTATTTTCCTCCACTTTTTTCTGAGCTCGTTCGATAGATTTGGTGATCATTTTGTGTGAGATTACCTCACCTTCTTTGAGTCCCATTCTGTCCATGATCTTAGCCATTCGGTCAGAACCAAAAAGGCGCATCAAGTTGTCTTCTAGCGATACGAAGAATTGCGTGGAGCCTACATCACCTTGGCGACCAGATCGGCCTCTGAGCTGTCTATCTACACGTCGAGATTCGTGACGTTCTGTTCCTATAATGGCCAATCCACCAGCAGCTTTGGATTCAGGTGTTAGTTTGATATCTGTACCTCTCCCTGCCATGTTAGTGGCTATCGTTACTGTCGATGGCTTACCAGCTTCGGCGACTACATCGGCTTCTTTGGCGTGCTGCTTCGCATTTAGCACCTGGTGTGGAATACTTTTGAGTTTCAGCATTCGACTTAGCACCTCAGAAATCTCAACGGATGTTGTTCCTACTAGTACAGGTCTTTTTGCATCTGTTAGTACCACGATCTCATCAACCACTGCATTGAATTTTTCACGCATCGTTTTGTAGACGTGATCCTCCTCATCTGCTCTTACAATGGGTCGATTTGTAGGGATGACGATCACATCTAGCTCATAGATATCCCAAAACTCACCTGCTTCGGTCTCAGCCGTTCCTGTCATACCCGCAAGTTTGTGGTACATCCTAAAGTAGTTTTGTAAAGTGATGGTCGCATAAGTCTGCGTGGCATCTTCCACTTTTACATTCTCTTTTGCTTCGATCGCTTGGTGGAGACCATCAGAGTATCGACGCCCATCAAGCACACGACCTGTTTGCTCATCGACAATTTTCACTTTTTCATCTACTACGATGTACTCTGTGTCTTTTTCATACAGACAGTACGCTCTTAGTAGTTGATTAATGGAATGTATCCGTTGGGATTTAATGTTATACTCCTGGATTAACTCTTCCTTTGCTTTCAGTTTATCAACATCCGAAAGGGAGGTATCTGCTTCTAATGCATTGATATTGACTGCGATGTCAGGCATTATGAAAAACTCACGATCTTCGCCTTCTTGTGTGATAAGGTCGATACCTTTTTCAGTTAACTCGATGGAGTTGTTCTTTTCTTCGATTGTGAAGAATAAGGGGTCATCTGCTTCAGGCATCTGCTTTTGATTATCCTGCAGATAAAAATTCTCTGTCTTTTGTAGTGTCTGTCTTACTCCAGTTTCACTTAAAAACTTAATTAACGGCTTGTATTTCGGAAGACCTCTATAGGCCCTGAAAAGCGGTAAGCCGGCTTCTTTTTCATTATCGCCATGATAGTTTTTCTTGGCTTCATTCAGGTACCCAGATAGTAACTTTTTCTGTGCATCTACTAATTTTTGAATCCTAGGTTTGAGATCATAAAACTCATGCTCATTACCACGAGGTATCGGGCCAGAAATAATTAGGGGAGTTCTAGCATCATCTATTAAGACCGAATCTACCTCATCCACCATGGCAAAGTGATGCTTCCCTTGTACTAATTCTTCAGGGGATCGAGCCATATTATCTCTCAGATAATCAAAACCAAACTCGTTGTTGGTACCGTAGACAATATCACATCTATAAGCTTCTCGTCGTTCAGTAGAATTAGGGGAATGGTTATCTACACAATTGACCGTAAGGCCGTGAAACTCAAAAATGGGTGCATTCCACTCTGAGTCACGCTTTGCGAGATAGTTATTAACAGTTACAATATGTACGCCTCTGCCAGAGAGACCATTGAGGTAGGCGGGAAGTGTAGCGACAAGCGTTTTACCTTCCCCTGTTGCCATCTCGGCAATTTTGCCCTGATGAAGGACGACACCACCGATGAGCTGAACATCATAGTGAACCATGTTCCATTCTACGATAGTCCCAGCAGCATTCCAGGTATTGTGCCAGGTAGCAGTATCTCCTGAAATGACCACATTACTTTTCTTTGCAGCGATTTCTCTGTCTAGCGTAGTTGCTTGCACTACTAGCTGCTTATTCTCGGTAAGGCGACGGGCTGTTTCTTTAATTACCGCAAAGGCTTCTGGTAAAAGCTCTAATAAAATTACTTCTAATTCTTCATTACGTCCGTTTTCAAGAACGTCTATTTTTTTGAAAATCTCATCTTTCTCTGTCAGGTCGAGCTTTTTCTCGTCTGCGATACGTTGATGAAGTTGGTCCAGATCGTCATCGATATGCTTTAACCGAGAGGCTATTTCCTCTTTAAAAGCGGCCGTTTTATTCCTTAACTCATCGTCTGACAAAGAAGCTAGTTTTGGGTAGACTTCCTTAATCATCTCCACATAGGGCATGACACTTTTTATATCCTTCTCGGACTTGGTGCCAAATACTTTCGCAATCCCCTTGTTTATCGCTTCAAACATATTTTTTTACTCTTTTTGAAAGTGTTCTTAAAGTTAATTCTTTTGAGTGAGCGAGCCTTAAAGGTGATTATAATTATATCTCAATTTGCCCATCGTAGACCCATGTTGCAGGGCCAGAAAGCATGATATTTTTAAATCCGCTTTCTTGGGTTTTTGTGAAGGATACAGTTAGTCGGCCTCCGGGCGTAATAACTTTCACGGGGCTCACTAGGCCTTTCATAGATGAACACAGTGCTGCCGCGGTTACTCCAGTGCCGCAAGAAAGTGTTTCACTTTCTACACCACGTTCGTAAGTTCGTACTGTCAATTCATTTGCTTGACCAATTTCGGCAAAGTTGACATTTGTTCCGTTAGGCTTGTAACGGTCATGGTACCGGATGCTTCTTCCTTTTGTCAAAATATCAATCTGATGTAAGTCATCACAGAATGATACGTGATGAGGTGACCCTGTGTTAATAAACATTCCTTCTTCGTGTCCATCGAAAGTATCCACGTCATGCATGCTCAAGTGGACGATATCTCCGGCGATCGTTGCTTTGTGCACGCCATCAGTGGTAATGAAGCTTGCTGAATCATTTATGATGCCTAGCTTTTGCGCATAGATTGTAGCGCATCTACTGCCATTACCACACATACTATGTGATCCATCGGGGTTAAAGAAGACCATTTTGAAATCGTACGATGGATCATTCTGAATAAGCATAAGTCCATCAGAACCGATGCCAAAATGGCGGTCGGTCAGGTGACGTACGAGCTTATAGTCCAAGCTCGGAAAAGATAATTCCCGATCATCGATTAGAATAAAGTCGTTTCCAGTCCCTTGATATTTGCTAAAGGAAATTAACATGTCTTGCAAACAAAAAAAGCCATCCCTCAGTTCGGAATGGCTCATATTTGACGTAATATATATTTTTACAGCTTCTCTTTGATTCTCGCTGCCTTACCTTTTCTTCCTCGTAGGTAATAAAGTTTAGCTCGTCTAACCTTACCTTTTCTTACCACTTCTAGTTTGTCAATGTTAGGAGAAATCGCAGGAAAGATTCTTTCTACTGCTATTCCACTAGCTATTTTTCGTACTGTAAAGGTTTCACCGTTGGTTCCTTTATTTCTGATTTGCATCACGACACCCTGATACTGCTGTATACGTTCTTTAGCACCTTCTTTAATCTTGTAGTGCACATTGACTGTGTCTCCAGGATGAAATTCCGGTAGCTTGTTTTTTATGTCTTTTGATTCGTCTTCGACGACTTGTAACAATTGATCGCTCATAGGATGAGATTTTCTACTTTGAAAAAGGAACGCAAATATAGATGATATTTTTTAATAAAATAAGGAGGCGGCTAAAATAGATTGTAAACTATTCACCTTCGTCAGTTAGAAGGTTAGGCCGTCGCTCTTTAGTCCGCAATATAGCCTGTTGATGTCTCCAATCCTCAATTTTTTGTT
>JBLHTU010000064.1:0-17415 GCA_047627515.1 Cyclobacteriaceae bacterium
ACTAAATTTGTAGAGGAGTATTTTGATGCTTCTAAGCTTAAGAAAGAAGTTACAGAAGATGAAGCTATTGCCACTGCTCTAATCAACATATTGCGAGACAATAAGTCAGCTAAAAAGGATGCAGAACCACAGAACCCGACAAATTCACATTCCAATTGGAAGAATCGAGCCAAGAGCTAATGGCAAATATTAAACCCTTTAGGGCTTGGAGATATAGCGAAGACCTAGACAAGCAGATCGAAAGCTTAACATCGCCATTGTTTGACGTCATCAATCAAAAGCAGCGAGATAAATTATACGAAAACCCAAAAAACAGCATACATCTATCAGTTCCAAAAGGAAATGATCCAGCCACAAAGGCAAAATCAACTTTACAAAATTGGAAGTTGAATGGCACGATTGTTCAAGATTCAGCACCCAGCTTCTATGCATACAATCAGTATTTTTCTCTCCCCGGCTCTTCTGAAATTGTGGTTAGAAAAGGTTTTGTCTGTATGATCAAAATTCATGAATGGAGTGATGATAAAAATGAAGTATTGAGACATGAAGACACCATCCCTCATGCGGTATCAGATCGACTTGATTTAATAGCATCGACCTTACTCAATGTGAGCCCTACACATGGATTATATACTGACCCTAAAAGTGAAGTAGAGACCTATATTGATAAAGTTATCGAAACACCCCTTTATGAAAATGAAGACTATCAGGGTGTCAAAGATGTATTTGCTCCTATCACTGATCCTCAAGTAATTGAGTATATAATCTCCCTTATGGAAAACAAGAAGGTCATTTTGGCTGATGGACACCATCGGTATCAAGGATCTCTTGACTACATGAAACAATGTGCTAAAAACAGTGCCTCGGATACTGGTGATGAGCTGTTCAGATATCACATGATGTATCTCACAAACACGGAAAATGCAGGGTTTAGGATAATGCCCACCCATCGATTGATTAAGGATTTACCGATGGGCGAAGTCGAACTCCTTGATAGATTAACGGTAGATTTCATGGTCAAAACGATAGAAAATGCAGCCGATATCAATGAGGTCATTATGGGGAAAGACTACGCTTTCGGTCTATTAATTGGCGAAAACGCCTATAAAATCAGACTAAAACCAGAACGGATTGAATCCCTACCTAACGACTCCCCAAAAGTTCTACATTCATTAGACCTCTATTTACTTCACTATTTCTTTTTTGAAAAGCTTATGGGTATACCAAGACCTGATCAAGCTAGCTCATCAAATATTAGCTACGAACGGAATTTTTCTGAATGCATCAAGCAAGTGATCAAAGGAGAAGTATCAGCAGCAATTATCACGAAAGAGATAAGCATTGATTCGGTCAAGCAGATTTGCTATTCGGGTCACACTTTGCCGCAGAAATCTACTTATTTCTATCCTAAAGTAATCACTGGTTTTCTCTTCGGATCAATCGATGAAAATGAAAGCTGAATATGATTTCCACCTTGCTTCGAACTCTCCGAGAAGAAGAAGTATGCTGTCATATTTAGGCTATCACTTTAGTGCCGAGGCAATTGAAACGGACGAGAGTTATCCTAGTGATATACCCAAAGATCAAGTAGCAGAATACTTGGCAAAAAAGAAGAATTCATTTCATCGAAAATTATTTCCCGATCGTGTTTTAGTTACGGCAGACACTACTGTCCTCTGTAAAGGGCAATTGCTAGAAAAGCCCACAAGCTCCGTAGATGCTGAGCGCATGCTAAAGATCCTCAGCGGAACATCCCATCAAGTTATTTCGGGTATTTGCGTGACAGGAGATGGTAAGGAAATATCATCAAGTCAACAGACAGAAGTCTTTTTTAAAGATTTGACAGATGAAGATATATCTCATTATGTAACAGTATACAAACCCTTAGACAAGGCGGGTGCATACGGAATACAAGAATGGATTGGTATGATCGGCATAAAAAAAATAGTGGGGTCCTACTTTAATGTTGTAGGACTCCCACTAGATGTTTTGCATGAAGTACTAACAAAAGAATTTAAGATCAGTCCTCTTCGTTAGATTCCTTTTCGTCTTTATCTTCATCACCACTTGTGACGGCTTGACCATCCTTAAGTCTTTTTGATACCGCAAGAAAAGGGCCTGATACGACTTGCTGTCCATTCTCAAGTCCTGAAGTAATCTCAATTCTTTCAAAATCACTAATACCAGTAGACACCTTTGTTTTAACTGCTAAGCCATCCGTGAAAAGAAATACAACTTCTTCCAATTCTTCATTATTGAGAGACTCGTCTTCTTCCTCTTCTTCGTTATCATCGTCTTCACCTGCTTTTGCACTTCCAGGTTTTCTAGTTGTTACAGCTGCTAAAGGCACCGTCAATATATCTCTTTTCACCTCTGTGATAATGTCTACACTCGCTGTCATACCAGGTCGAAATGGATACACTATGCCTTGCTCTTTAATTAGGTCTTTGTATGAGTTGTTAAGGATCTTAACTCTCACTTCGAACTCAGTCACTGCATCTGTGGATACCTTATTGTTAGCAGAGTTGGCAATTTGTGTAACGATGCCTTGGAACTCTTTATCCATATACGAGTAAGAATCCACATCAATCACTGCCGTATCACCTACAGAAATTCTAATAATATCGTTCTCATTGACATTGACTCGTACTTCCATATTGCTAAGATCCGCTATCCTTAGCATCTCCGTTCCCTGATTCTGAGATGTTCCTACAACCGTCTCTCCCAATTCAACATCTAACTTAGAAACAATACCCGTCATCGGTGCAGTAATCTCAGTCAGTTTAAGATTTTCTAGGGCCTCATTGACACTTGCCTGAGCACTTTTCACAATGTATCCTGCTGCTAGCACCGTCTGTTTTGCAGCTTCTAGGTCTTGCTCAGCAATCTTGTAGTTCGCTTCTGCTTGTTCAAAGTCTGAAGTGGAAATCACCTTTTCCAAGATCAACTTCTGCTGTCTGCTATACTCCAACTTACTTCTGTCGAATCCAGCTTGCGCTCTAGCCAAACTGGCTCTAGAAGAGGATAAGTTCGCTTTTTGCTGATTTAAATTGGCTTTAGTCCGCTCAACAACAGAGACAAAGTTGTCAGGTCTGATCTTCAATAAGAAATCTCCACCATTAACAGAGTCCCCTTCTTCTATCATCAACTCAATAATTTCTCCAGGAACTTCGGGACTTATTTTAACTTCTACAACTGGTTGCACCATTCCTGATGCACTCACTTTTTCGATAATAGTAGCATATTCAACTGGCGATACATCTACTTTCATCTCTGGTTTCTTACCTACCCAGCCTTGACTTTTCCCTACCATCAATACAATGATGATAAGAGCAACTGCTCCCAATAGTATATAAAGTAATCTATTATTAGATTTTTTCTTCTTTGCGGCCATAATGTTTGATGAGTGATTTAGTCTACTGTAATTGACTTCCCTTGATAAAATTCTACAATTTTCTTCTTGAATATAAAATCAAACTTAGCTCTCACTAGGTCTGATTTTGCTCTGAACAGGTTATTATTCGCGACCTGATAATCAGTAAAGTTTGCTGCACCCAATGAATATTGGCTCTCTACAGCTCGATTAGCTTCTTCCAGAGCGCTTACTTGCTTCATACTTGCTTGGTAAGTTTTTGCAGCAGCTTGTGCATCATTATAAGCTGACTCAATTTGTTGCCTGAGTGTGTTCTCAGTTTCCTGAGCGGTTATTTCTGCTTGCTGCAAGGCTATTTTCGCACGTTGAATCTGACTTCTTGAGCTAAATCTATTAAAGACGGGAAGTGACAAGTTGAGCCCCAGACTCCTCGATAAGTTCTGCTGCAATTGATCATTGAAACCAATTGTTTCGCGATCAAAAGTAGGCTGAGTGAAAAATATGGTACCCGTGGTTCCATTAAACGATACTTCTTGACCCACTTGAGTAGTGCCAGTCTGGACAGCTCTTGCAAATGCATCTGAATAATTGGTGCTGAAAGAACCCCCTAGGCTTAGAGAAGGAAGCGCTCCAGCCCTTGCTATTTTAATACCAAACGCAGCATTCTCAAGTCCAAGACTAGCACTTTTAATTTCTGGCATGTTTTGATAGGCCACATCATACACTTCTTGCGGAGAAGCATCGAGCTCTTCAGCATTTTCCATATCCAATTCAGGAATGAAAATTTCAATTTCTTCCGACGCTGGAATCAGCATCGCTTGTTTCAACGAAAGTACGGCTAATTGCAAGTTATTCTGCGCATTGATATAATTAACCTCATTCGTCGCTACCTGCGAAGCCAGGTCCAATTCATTTGTTAGAGGGAGAGAACCCAGTTCAACTAATTTCTTAGTCCTAGCAAATTGCTCTTCTGTTGTTTGAAGCTGATATTGCGCATTATCAAGAAGCTCCTTATTAAAGATCACATTCAAGTAGAACGTTACAATATTTATCGTTACATCATTCTTTACACGCTCTAAATCGTACTCTGTTGCTTCCATGTTTACACGTGACTGTTTCACACTGTTGGCCAACCTGAAACCGTTAAAAAGCACAACATTAGAACTTCCATTCAAACCACTAAACGTAATTTGTTGATTAATGAAATCATTTGTAGTAGGGTCAATTGATCGACCCCAGTTCAGACCATAGTTAGTGCCCAAGTTTAGGTTTGGCAGTTGATTCGCACGTGCTTGTGTATTATCAATCTTCGCATTTTCTAATGACAAGGCACCTCTTTTAACAGTTAAATTATTCTCAAGGGCAATTTCAACGCATTCTTGAAGCGTTAACACACGTGGATTTTGCGCTTCACTCCAGAAGGATCCAATCACTAGTGTAAATAGGAATATATATTTTTTCATGTGTCTAATTATCAATATCAGGTATGTAGAGTACATTTTTTACCCAATCCAGTTGCCTTAAATACTCTAAAGTTATTGGCTTAATACCACTGTCCATTTCTATTACTTGACAGGCAATTTCATTTTTCCCCTTCCTGGAAACGGTCATTGTCGCAATGTTACTGTCGTCTCGGGAGATAACACTTGAAATAAATGCAATACTTCCAGGAACATCTTTTGCTTCTACAACCAAGGTATGTGAGTTAGCTGTAAAATTACAGTCAAAGCCATTAACTTCTCTAATTCTAATTACTCCACCGCCCCTACTTTCACCTACTAAAGACCTAGGAATACCGTCAACCAATGCCTCTATCTTCACAGTGTTCGGATGCATCGTCAAAGCGTTTCCAACAGATTTAAACTCCACGGATAGGCCCACTTCCTCTGCTATTGCGTTCGCTTTTTTAATTCGTTCGTCATCTGTTTTATAATCGAGCAATCCTGCGATTACGGCACGATCACTTCCATGTCCCTCAAAAGTCCGGGCGAACGAATTATAAAAAGTGATTTTGGCACTCACAGGCGTACCACCAAAAATTCGGTTTGCTACTCTGCCTATTCTAACCACACCGGCTGTATGGGAACTACTTGGACCAATCATTACAGGACCAATCATATCAAATACGGAGGAGTTTTCGGGCATACCTTATTCGTTTACGAAACTTCGTAAAAAACGATTCGTTTTATAGGAGAAAACATTTAAACGGCAACGGAAGCCTTGATGTGCGGATGCGGGTCGTAGTTTTCTAGCTGAAAATCTTCGTACTGAAAAGAAAGGATATCTTGAATCTCCTGATTGATCTTCATTGTCGGTAGAGGCCTGAGGTCTCTCGATAGCTGCAACTTCGCTTGATCTAAATGATTGCTGTACAAATGTGCATCACCCAACGTATGAACGAAGTCGCCTACTTTTAAGTCCGTCACTTGTGCCACCATCATTGTTAGCAAAGCATACGAAGCAATATTGAATGGTACACCTAGAAATACATCGGCGCTCCTTTGATAGAGTTGACAGCTCAGTTTACCCTCAGCTACATAGAATTGAAAAAACGCATGGCAGGGTGGTAATGCCATATCTGGAATATCACTTACATTCCAAGCACTTACGATCAACCTTCTACTATCTGGATTATCTTTAATCTGTTGAACAACTTGCTTTATTTGATCAATCTGACGTCCATCGGGTGTAGGCCAGCTTCTCCATTGAACGCCATAAACAGGCCCCAAATCCCCTTTAGAATCAGCCCATTCATCCCAGATTTTAACACCATTATCTTTTAGATACTTAATGTTTTGGTCGCCTTTGAGGAACCAGAGAAGTTCATGGATAATTGATCGAGTATGTACTTTTTTGGTAGTCAGAAGTGGAAACCCTTCAGACAAATCAAATCTCATTTGATAGCCAAAAACACTGAGAGTGCCAGTGCCTGTGCGATCATCTTTACGAGTGCCATTATCCAAAATATGGGACAATAATTGGTGATACTGTTTCATGCATTGGGTGAGTTACTAAGGATTGCAAAGGTAATACGATCAGCGAGTATGCACTTAATTAATCACGTTATTTGAAGGGCACTTTGCAGCAAAACTCATTTCTTGACGCTTTCCCAGAACCAAAACTCGCAGAAAAAGCCGACATTAATCGGCCTTCTCCTATTACCCGTCAAAATTAGAATCCACCTATCTTTAGGGTAACATAATAATTCAAATTATCAAAGGCATTCGTCGCAGTGTTGATCAGTTCTAAGTCTTGAGTGAAACGTTTACTGACGCCAAAATCAAGTCTGAAATTCCTTGATATGTTCATTTCGATATTAGCACCGGGTTCCACGTACCAAAAGATATCTTCATCAACAGTCCTAGAACTACCATTAAAGTTGGAATTTTCCCAGTCTATATTGTAACCCATCCAGCCGGCCCCAGCCGAAGCGGGAAACGTTAAGTGAACCACTTGATTAGAGAATAGAATTAGCTCAAGAAACATACCTCCGTACCCTCCGAGAGCTACTACACTTTCGTTAGGATCAATTCCATCAAACTGAGCCGATGGTATAATCCCGTGCCCTTCAAAACCAATTCCTAATGTTCGGTTAACAATCCAACCAGCTCTCACGCCAGCCAGCACCATTGTTTGATCCTCAAACTCTGTCATTCTAAATGATAGCGCTCCAAATCCACCGCTATGATTCATCGATCCTGCTAAGGTCTTGACGTCATTTCTATTGTTATTTTTCGAACGATAGTTATTCCGGCTTTGATAAGGTTCTTTAGAATCCTGTGATTGATAGTAGATAATCCTTGGCTGATTAGTAGAATTAGGCGTTTCCGTAACTTGCTCCTGCTTTTTGACTGGCAGAGGACTTTGAACGCTATCTGGCTGACCGGCAGGCTTGACCACTACTGTATCAGACTTTGTTTGGGTGGAGTCCTTTTCTTGACTAAAACATATGTGAGCTAGGCATAAAAATATGATGATAGACAGGGTGCTTTTCATTGTGCGTTTTGTTTTGAGTTTTGAAAGCATTTGCCCTAAAGACTAAATAGTATTGGGAAGGTTTCTTTCTGAATTAAAAGAATTTCATAGCTGGTTAACATAACTTTGGCGACTTCAAAAAAAAACATCTTTTCAATGGCTGAGTACAACTTTTTAGCGATTCAAAAAAAATGGAAATCGTATTGGGAAGATCAAGAAATCTACAAGGTATCTATTGATGAATCTAAGCCAAAGTACTATGTACTGGATATGTTTCCTTATCCTTCTGGAGCAGGACTTCATGTTGGTCATCCTCTAGGCTATATAGCTACAGACATCGTATCCAGATACAAAAGACTAAAGGGGTATAACGTGCTTCATCCCATGGGCTTTGACTCTTTTGGGTTACCTGCTGAGCAATATGCAATACAAACAGGTCAACACCCTGCTCTGACAACAGAAGCTAATATCACAAGATATAAAGAGCAACTAACTGACCTTGGTTTTAGCTATGATTGGTCTCGTGAAGTCAGAACAAGTGATCCTCAGTATTATAAGTGGACGCAGTGGATTTTTAAACAACTTTTTAACTCTTGGTACAGTACTAAAAGCAACAAGGCTGAGCGAATAGAGAGTCTAATTGAACGCTTCGAAACATCAGGTAACAGTAACCTGCAAGCAGTATGCGATGACGATGTTCAAGCATTTTCTGCTAACGAATGGAGTAGCTTCACAGAAGGCACAAAAAGCACAATTCTACTCAAATATAGGTTGACGTACATTTCTGAAACCAATGTAAACTGGTGCCCAGAACTTGGCACAGTCTTATCCAATGATGAAGTAAAAGATGGCTTTAGTGAACGCGGTGGTCATCCAGTAGTGAAGAAGAAAATGCCCCAATGGTCCATGCGAATTACCGCTTACGCCGATCGATTGCTAGAAGGTCTAAATACTATCGACTGGCCTGAGCCCATCAAAGAAATACAAAGAAACTGGATTGGAAAATCTATTGGTGCGGAGATAGATTTTGAAGTAGAAGGTTACTCAGAAAAAATCAGAGTGTTCACTACACGTATTGATACGATCTATGGTGTTACATTTTTAACACTTGCTCCAGAAATAGACTTGGTACAGCGTATCACGTCTGAATCGCATAAAGATGCAGTTTCTCAATACATTGAGGAATCGGCCAATCGGTCAGAACGCGAACGAATGAGTGATGTAAAGCACATCTCAGGTGTTTTTACGGGCGCTTATGCAGTGAACCCGTTCAATAATGAGAACATCCCTATTTGGATTGCAGATTATGTGCTGGCTGGCTATGGAACAGGTGCTGTAATGGCTGTACCCTCCGGAGATCAGAGAGATTATGATTTTGCTAAGCATTTTGATTTGCCGATTGTGCCTGTTTATGATAACATGGATATATCAGAGCAGGCGGACCCTACTAAGGATGGTAAAATGATCAACAGTGGACTCTTGAATGGACTCGACTTCAAAGAAGCAACGAGTAAGGCCATCAAACACTTACTAAGCAATAATCTTGGTGATAAGAAAATCAATTACCGACTGCGAGATGCGATCTTCGGTCGGCAAAGATATTGGGGTGAGCCTTTCCCTGTCTATTTTGACGAGGGACTACCTCAACTAATTAACGATGATAAGTTGCCTATCAAGCTTCCTGAAGTAGACAAATACCTACCTACCGAAGATGGAGAGCCTCCTTTGGCTAGAGCAAAGAATTGGAAGTATGAAGATAAGTTCGATTATGAGCTCACTACAATGCCAGGATGGGCAGGGTCTTCATGGTACTTTTTTAGATACATGGACCCCACGAATGAGAAGGCATTTGCCTCTCCGGAAGCACTCCGTTATTGGAAGTCTGTGGATTTATATACAGGTGGATCTGAACATGCAACAGGTCACTTGCTGTATTCCAGATTTTGGACAAAGTTCCTATACGATCTTGAATATATAGCGGTAGACGAGTATGCTGAAAAATTGATCAACCAAGGTATGATTCAAGGGAGATCCAACTTCGTCTATAGGGTGAATGGGCAAAACAAGTTTATTTCAAAAGGGCTGATCGGTGCCTATAAAACCACTGCTATCCACGTAGATGTCAATATCGTCAAAGATGATTTGTTAGACATAGAAGCATTCAAGCTATTTCGAACCGATGCAGCTGACGCTGAATTTATCTTGGAAAATGGGAAGTATATATGTGGCTGGGAGGTTGAAAAAATGTCCAAATCGAAATATAATGTAGTAAACCCCGACGATTTAGTACAAAAATATGGAGCTGATACACTTAGGATGTATGAGATGTTTCTTGGCCCAATCGAGCAAAGTAAGCCATGGAATACTAATGGTATCGAAGGTGTCTTTAAGTTTTTAAAGAGGCTACATTCACTTTTTTATAATGGTGATGAACTTGCACTTTCTGAAAGTGAAGCAGACCATAAAGAACTAAAAGTACTGCATGGGCTACTCAAGAAAGTAGCTTCAGATGTAGAAACACTTTCTCTGAACACATCTGTTAGTTCATTTATGATCGCTGTTAACGAGCTATTGACACTAAAATGCAATAAACGTCAAGTTCTGCAGCCTTTGACAATTGCTTTAGCTCCATTTGCTCCTTTCTTAGCTGAAGAGTTGTGGCATCAATTAGGCAATTCAGGGAGCATATTCAATGCACAATACCCTGAGGTAAACGAAAGCTATCTGAAAGAAGATGAATTTGAATACCCCGTATCGGTCAATGGCAAGATGAGAGTCAAACTCAAATTCCCAACTGATAAACCAGCTAAAGAAATCGAAGCAGCAGTTTTAAATAATGAAGTGATCAAAAAATGGCTAGATGGCAAATCCCCAAAAAAGGTCATTGTAGTACCAAATAGAATTGTCAACGTAGTTATGTAGTATATAGGTTGGGATCTGGGTAGGGTCTGTCTTGACGGGCTGCTCTGCTAGTTACCACCCTCTGGATCTATTGGTTCTGGCTGTTGAACTTGTGTCGTATCAGACCCAACGACTGGGTCCGTGCTGACTGATTTCTTCCTGCCAAACACCTTCTTCTTTTTTACAGAAGCCGTATCTGCCACCTCTTCCTGACTCTGTTCATTGTTATTGCTAGCAGAATTGACTTTGGGTCTTTGCGAAGATCGATAGTCAATTAGTAGTTCACCATAGTACTTGTTATAGTACTCTTGCTCTACATTATTTAATGAGTCCGGGTCATACCTATACAAGTATTTCGTCTCAGGCTTTTTAGGTCTACTTGCTAAGTCAAGTTTTGCTTGATCAGGAAGCAATCCAGAAGAATCATTCATTGCAAATGCTGTACTGTCATTGTATAAACTATCTCCGCCGAAATCAGATAACAAAAACTCACCCTCATCGATGGGTAAGAAATTTTCTTTAGGATCCTGTTTTGGTCCTAAAACGTTTTCCTTCGGAGCAGATTTTAAATTATAATTCTTGAGCCACATGGGCTCATATTTCACTATACCGTACTTGGTCCTACGTACCTGCTCTCGAGGTTGTATCACATCACTAACGTAGTCATAATAGCGCATCATAGGATCTGGAGCTGCCCCTTGATTGAGTGAGTCTTTGATCGTATTGGATGCTAAGTATTTGGTGCGGGTTTGTTCGTCGAGCTTCCAGACATAACTGTAATATGCCATTCTTGTAGAATCGTCCAGAATGTACGTGCTCTGAAATGCCGGGCAAGCAATCTTATCTCTGCATGCACCGAAGCACAACGCCATGAATATAAACCATAATAATTTACGCATGCACACCCTTTAACCCCTCTAAATTAGGACTATAAATGCATAACGCAAAGTTTCATTCTAATTGTAGCAGCTATTGTATTATTTTTTGACTGAAAGGGGTATACAAAACTTCTTCAACCCATCTTTTATACATTTTCCCAGAAGGGTGTAGAAGATCAGAAGCAGTCAAGTTCTCATCTTCGATTGCCTCACGAGAGATCTCAGTGATATTAAAAAAATCTACTTTATGCTCCATTGAAATAGACTTTGCTATCTGATTATAGTTATCTAACTCTTTTGCTATCTTATCTGGGTCTCCACGTCTACCATATGGTGTCACGCCATAGTCTGGAATAGAGACGACCATCACTTTCCCCTCATCATTTCCGGCAAAGGAAATAGCTGCAGCTAATAGGGTCTTGAATTCTTCCTCATATTGAGAAACAGCATATCCACGGTACTGATTGTTAACGCCAATCAATAAAGTAACTATATCAAAAACTTGCCCTTCGATGCCTGCATTATCAATGCCTGACAATAATTCATCGGTTGTCCAACCAGTCGTAGCAATAATACTGGCTTCGTTTACGTCGACTCCACTGTCAATTGAGGCAGCAACTAATTGAGCTGGAAAACGATCAAAAGGCGAAACGCTCTCTCCTATTGTGTACGAATCACCCAGTGCTAGATAGCTTAGTCCTTGCATTTTGTCGTTATTATCATTTTCAACAGGATTGGGTACTTGTTCTGAACAAGAATTATATCCAATCAAAATCAAAATAATAGTTAATTGCAGTAAATGTTTCATTCTAATCTCAATTTGTATTCCTCTACTACTTTTTTTGAAACTGAAGATAAAACCAAGTTATACGAATGATCAATTAATTCATAAAAGAGTTTATCGTTCACATCTTCATGCGTTTTGACGGTATTCCAATGTGTCTTATTCATATGGAAACCGGGTGATATCGCCATATACGATGCTCGTAGATCGATCGCTTTCTCCGGGTCACACTTCAAATTAACGCTAATGAATTCGTCAATTCCGGCAAGCGCAAACATCTTATTACATACTTTAAATACCAACGTGTCGCCCCCAAATGGGAAGGATTCAGTCGTGAATAGTTTGGATATGCAGTAAGAATGATACGCTTCTACATCCATTTACATTGCCCTTGAGATGTATCTAGAAACGATGATAATTAAACAGATCAAAAACATGAGGATCGAAATCTTATTGATTCCGTGCATCATTTTGATGTTAATATTACTCGGTCTGCTAGGATCTTTTTTACGAAAGAAATAGCCAAATACTTCTTTAAAATCAAAGTAGTTCTGTACTTCCCTTTTGTCGTTTTCTGTATTTTCTTCAGTCATAATGCTCGCGCCATTTCAGGTTCTACCCAATTTCCATCTTCTCTAATCAACTCTATCAACTCATCTAAAGCATGCGCGGAAGGCACGCTCTTTTTCATCACTTCTTTTCCTTTATACAAGGTGATTTTACCCTTACCAGATCCTACATAACCATAATCAGCATCTGCCATCTCACCGGGACCATTGACTATACATCCCATAATTCCTATCTTGATACCTTTGAGATGATCGGTTCTCTTACGAATCATTGCAGTCGTTTCCTGCAAATCAAAAAGTGTTCTCCCACAAGAAGGACAAGAGATGTATTCGGTTTTTGTGATCCTGGTCCTCGCTGCCTGCAGAATACCAAAAATCGTTTCGTTCATCAACTTCATATGTGATTGATCAGAAGATGAAGAATCTCTTATCATCACCCCATCCCCAAAACCATCAATAAGCAGACCGCCTACGTCTGTGGCCGCATCCAACATGAGTTGATCTGCTTCACTTACAGCGTAGGTTCTTTCAATAATAACCGGAAGTGATATATCATTAATGACTAACAGATTGACTGCTTGTCTCAAGGCAGGCATTGCATGCAAATTATCTGTTGTGATCCAAATAACTACTTGATCAAATGCCTTAACTGTCTCAATATGTTGATTGAGCTCAGTCACCGTCAGCTTTAAAAAAGAAACCTGATCTAACTTTTGCACGAGATCCATTTGTTCGCTTCCTAAAAGCGGAAACCTATTTTCTCTTTCAATAAGAGCATCCCATGCTTCATAATCAACAATCTCTTTTAGGCCATTAGGGAGCATAAAGTCCACTACATTTTTACCCGAGTAGAGATAGTCGACTCCTAGGTCATTCATCCCCCATTTATCTAATTCTGGCAAATAGAAATGCCCAACTTCTTTCAGATCTTTAACTGTCAAATGACCTTTACTCGAGAAATCAGCTATAACCCTAGGGACATTGTCTTTACCAAAATTGGCAACCTCCTGGGTAAGTCTTCGCGCATATTGAAAAGGGTTGATTGCATACTGACCGATTGATGGTATACTCAAATGATGCTCACGACCAATGAGACGATCTATCAGCATTTTCGCGACTGGAGCTTCTGCTTCTGGGTCCTCTGTCAAAGACACACGTACTGTATCTCCCAAACCATCTTCCAAGAGTGTTCCTATACCTACCGCGGATTTAATTCTTCCATCTTCGGCCTCCCCAGCTTCGGTTACGCCAAGATGTAATGGATAAGGTTGCAATCCTTCCTCATCTAATTTACTGACAAGTAAGCGATAAGCTTCCACCATGACCAGAGGGTTACTTGACTTCATTGAAAGCACAATATCGTAGTACCCAAGATCTTCACATATTCTGAGAAACTCCAAGGCAGACTCTACCATGCCGAGCGGTGTATCTCCATATCTACTCATGATACGATCTGAGAGTGAACCATGGTTAGTCCCTATTCTCATAGCCGTACCGTATTCTTTACAAATATTCACTAAAGGCGTGAATTTTACCCGAATACGATCTAACTCCGCCTGATAACTAACATCGTCGTATTCGATTTCTTCAAATTTCTTTTTGTCTGCGTAATTCCCTGGATTAACACGAACCTTCTCTACGATTTTTGCGGCAAGCTCGGCGGCATTAGGTGTAAAATGTATATCAGCTATCAGTGGTGCATTGTAACCCCTTCGTCTCAACTCATCCTTAATCTCTTTTAAGTTTTGTGCTTCTTTAATGCTTGGAGCTGTGATACGGATATATTCACATCCGGCCTCTATCATTCGTATGCATTGCTCTACAGATCCAGCGGTATCCATGGTGTCTACTGTAGTCATGGATTGCACCCTTATTGGATGATCTCCTCCCATCGGAATACCTCCGATATTTACTACTCTGGTCTTTCTTCTTTGGTACTTGGTAAGACTAGCAGTATAACTGACTGGTGCTGAAAAAGTCTTTTTATTCATATTGCGTAATGATCCGGCGAGGATATAACTATAGATTAATTCAAAAGTTAGAGAAGATTACAAATCTCCCAATTGAGGTCGAATGACAAGATCTTCTACCACTGATCTAGGTGACAAAGAAAAGGTTGCAAAAATCATTTTTGCAATATCTTCTGACGGCATCAAACGATCCTCTGGCAAATCTACACCTTCCCAACTTGCTGTATAAGTAGCCCCGGGCATAACTGCTGTAACTCGTATAGATTCACTTTTTAGTTCTTCTCGGAGCACCTTAGACATGCCATACATTGCAAATTTGGTAATCGAGTATGATCCTCCATTTGGATAAGCATGAAAACTTGCAATGGAGCAGATATTAAAAATATGACCTTTGTTTCGCTCTTTCATATTAGGCACAACAGCTCTAGACATATGATAAGCACTGTATAGGTTCGTGGACATCATTTGTTCTAAAACCCCCTCTTGCTCTTCCAAGATTGCCCCTGGAATAAACTGGCCAGTATTATTGACTAATACTTCAATAGGTTCTCCAATCAATTTAACGAAGTCAACAAAAGCATTTAGTTGCTCCCGATCCGACATATCACACTTAAAAGTGTGAACATTAACCTCAAAACTGGCAGTTAGCTCGCTCTTTAATGCGAATAGATCCTCTTCATTCCTAGCGCAAGTAGCTATATCAAAACCCTCTTTTGCAAAAGCGTGAATGACAGCTTTACCGATCCCTTTGGTGCCCCCTGTGACGATACAAATTCCTTTACCCATATATTTTTTAACGATTATTTAATTATCTCAGCTTCATTCCCAGATTTACTGAAAATACTATCTCTAATTTGTTAATTTTCGGTTGCTAACTATGAACCACTAGGTTCATCAAATGTTAGAGAATTAGATAAATGAAAAGCTTAGGTAAATATTTACAATTTCTAGGGCAAATGCTTAAACGGCGAGAGAGTTTTGGCACATATGTGAAATTAACCGTCGAGGAATGTATAAAAGTCGGCTACAATTCCATTTTTATAGTCGCGATCGTATCCATGTTTATGGGTGCTGTTACGACGATACAGACTGCTTATAACCTTGTGAGTCCGTTTATTCCAGAATACATCATATCATTGGTTGTGAGGGACATGACATTACTTGAACTCTCTCCTACCATCATTGCAATTATCTATGCTGGTAAAGTAGGATCCAACATTGCAGGAGAACTAGGAACAATGAGAATTACCGAGCAAGTAGACGCCTTGGAAGTAATGGGAATCAATGCTACTTCCTATTTGGTCCTCCCTAAAATCATTGCCTCGCTGATCATGTACCCGATGCTTGTGATTATTTCTATGTTTCTGACCTTGTACGGAGGCTACTTAGCCGGCTCCTTATCAGGTGTTATTTCAGAGACAGATTATTTGTATGGTTTGAGGTTTGAGTTTGTGCCTTTCAATGTTGGGTTTGCCATGATCAAAGCAATTGTATTTGCATTCTTGGTTGCTTCTATTTCTTCTTACAAGGGCTATTTTACGTCTGGCGGTGCATTGGAAGTAGGCCAATCCTCTACAGCAGCAGTGACCAGTAGTTGTATTGCTGTTCTTTGTGCTGATTATGCACTTGCTCAATTACTACTCGGATGATTCAATTTCAGAACATATCAAAGAGCTTCGACGATAAGCAAGTCTTGTTTGACATCAGTGGCGAAATGAAGCAAGGGAACTGTAACCTGATTATTGGTTCCAGTGGGACTGGTAAATCTGTTTTGCTAAAAAATATGGTAGGTCTGATTCATCCAGATGAAGGCCAAGTTTTGTATAATGGTAGGGACTTCACAAATGGCAACAAGGAAGTTCAGACTGAAATACGACGTGAAATAGGTATGCTATTTCAAGGCAGCGCACTCTTTGACAGTAAGAATGTGGAACAAAACATTATGTTTCCATTGGATATTCTGACAAAATTGTCTGCAGAAGAAAAAATAGAAAGAGTCAACTTTTGCTTGGAAAGGGTCGGTCTCGAAAATATTAACTCAAAGATGCCGTCAGAAATAAGTGGCGGTATGAAAAAACGAGTTGGCATCGCTCGAGCTATTGTCAATAAGCCCAACTATCTGTTTTGTGATGAGCCTAACTCGGGCCTAGATCCTCAAACAAGCATCAAAATCGACAATTTGATTAAGGAAATAACAGATGAGTATAATATCACAACCGTAGTTGTGACACATGATATGAACTCTGTGATGGAAATTGGAGATCAGGTTATCTTCTTATCCAAAGGAAAAAAAATATGGGAAGGCACCTCTGAAATGATCATGAAAACTGAAGTTGAAGAATTGAATAATTTTGTCTTTGCCACAAGACTGATGCAACAAATGCGCTCTTAGAAAAAAGCCGTCAAGTTCACACTACCCGTGTGTATTAATTCCTGAAGACCCGACTTCCTCCCAAAATAATTTAAGCTTAGTTGTAATCCATTTCGCAAGGTTTGGTTTAGGTTGACATTCAATCTGAAGTTATCTCCTGGTTGTAAAGCCTCCAACAGAGTATAACTCAGAAAGGTGTTCTCTTCTCCACTATAGGCTATCGAACTATAGTTAAATGCTGTTGTCAAGTTTCGCTTACCCGAACTGATGAAATTACATGAGAAGTCTACTTCGGAAACTTGAACTGACTCATTAACCCCCTCAGGTGACTGATTAAACTTTCCCTTTGAGGTTCCTGTGAGGTTCAAACGAATAGTCGATTTTGGCATCCAGGACAGTTGACCAGATAATTGATTAAGGTCTAGTTCGAAATTTCTATTCGACAGAAAGTCAGCAGCATGTATTTGCGTACCAAAGCTACTTTCTAACTCGATTTGATACTTTGAAGAGAAGTTATATCGTGCTTTGAAGGTATTGAGTTCTTTTTCACTCAACTCAAACCCGTTAACATTTAGTTGCTTATTTGAGCGATTG
>JBLHTU010000065.1:0-17211 GCA_047627515.1 Cyclobacteriaceae bacterium
ATGGCTTTTTGAGATATACAACTGATCAACAATCTCTTCCATGTTATTGCCATTACAAGTCATTACTTCCCAGCCAAAAGCTTCATACTTAGATACGATATTACCGATCGACATTATCTCTTCGGTGGGGCCATCTATCTGTTGACCATTGTAGTCAATGATGGCTACGAGGTTGTCTAGTTTATGATGGGCAGCAAACATAGCAGCTTCCCACACCTGACCTTCTTGTTGTTCTCCGTCACCCATTAGGCAAAAAACCATGTGATGATCACTGTTCATTTTCTTAGCAAGTGCAGCGCCACTAGCGACTGATAATCCCTGACCTAGCGAACCTGATGCTATTCTGATGCCAGGTAATCCTTCTTCTGTAGCTGGATGTCCTTGAAGCCTTGTGTTAAGTTTTCTGAAAGTGGCAAGTTCTGATACCTCAAAAAAACCAGCTCTTGCGAGAGTGGAGTACCAAACGGGTGAAATGTGGCCATTAGAAAGGAAGAATACATCTTCATATATCCCTTCCATTTCAAAAGGAACTTTATAATCCATCACTTCAAAATATAATGCTGTAAATAAATCAGTACAGCCTAGCGAGCCGCCAGGGTGTCCCGATTGGACTCCGTGCACCATTCGTACAATATCCCTTCGGATTTGGGAAGCTATGTTGTTTAATTTGAGTATATCTGCCATGTGAAATAGTTATGGTGGCGAAGTTAATAAATAAGATAGATCAAGATAGATAATGAGGATTTTCAAATATAAATTATTGCTTTTTTGCTGCGTGATGCTTTCTGTAACCTTTACCGAAGCTCAGCAACTGACAGTAGATACTGAGATTTATGATATTTTGGACGATATCAGTGAGGCCAGACTGAAAGCAGATATAGAGAAGTTGGTAGGTTTTGGGACACGGCATACACTGTCAGATACCGTTTCTGAGACTCGCGGTATAGGCGCCACGAGACGTTGGATTAAATCTGAGTATGAAAAAATATCCAAAGCCTGTGGTGGTTGTCTCGAAGTCTATGAGCAGCGAACCTTGGTCAAGGGTGATCCTGAAACGCGGATCAAAGAGGATGTCTGGGTTGTCAATGTTTATGCTGTTAAAAGAGGAAATAAGTATCCAAATCGCTATGCAATCATGACCGGGGATATTGACTCTCGTATCTCTGATCCACTCAACGGTACAGATGATTCGCCAGGCGCCAATGACAACGCCACAGGAATGGCTGCGGCCATTGAATTAGCACGGGTACTCAGTAAATATGATTTCGGATCTAGCATCTTACTCGGAGGACTATCCGGTGAGGAGCAGGGTTTATTCGGGGGTCGATTTTTGGCTGCCAAAGCTAAAGAAGAGGGCTGGAATGTAATTGGTATTCTCAATAACGATATGATTGGCAATATTGAGGGTGTAGATGGTGTGATAGATAATAGGACTTTTAGGATATTCTCCGAGCCATATGCTTCTACTGCTACTCAACAAGAGCTTAACCGTAAGCGTTTTTATGGGGGAGAAAACGATGGGATCAGCCGTCAATTAGCTAGATATGTATACGAAGTGACGCAAACATATTTACCAGAACTGAATCCAATGATGATTTATCGCTTGGATAGATTTGGAAGGGGAGGTCATCATAGACCGTTCAATGAAGCAGGTTTTGCCGGCGTCCGAATCATGGAAGCACATGAAAACTACAACAGGCAGCATCAAGACATTCGCGTAGAGGATGGTATTGCTTATGGAGATGTGATTGAAGGGGTGAATTTTGATTATTGCCGCAGATTGACTGGCGTTAATGCTGCAACGCTTGCTAGTTTGGCAAAAGCCCCTCCCAGCCCAAAAAATGTAAAGATTGGAGGTATCGTTCAGCCATCGACTATTTTGTCTTGGGAGGTCGTAGATGGAGCAGCTTCCTATAAAATTTACTGGAGATTAACGACTGAGTCAACCTGGCAATGGTCTAAAGTTGTGCCTGCTGATTTGTCAACATACACACTAACAGGCATCGTGATCGATAATTATCTTTTTGGTGTGAGCGCGGTAGGAGCAGACGGACACGAAAGTGTGGTAAGTTACCCAGGAGGCTTGATCGGTAGGTAATATAAGATTGACTTTGAAGCAATCGATTTGGTGTATCGTAAATAAAAAGTAATGCTAAAGTTCTTAGATCCAATTTTATGGATTCTCCTTTTGGTTCGAGTTGTAAAAAAGAAGAAGGTAAAAAAGGATAACAAGCGCTTTAGCAAGGAGGTTGATATTTTGTTTGAAGAATTCAAACACATCGATAAAGCAGCTCTTTTTTACCCAGAATTCCCGAAACGCAAAGCAGCTCTATCTCTGACGTTGCGATCCATGGGGTATGATGTTCATAATGATCCCGATAGAGCATCCTCTTTTTGTATTGCCTGGGAGGATACAACGTATAGAGACGAAATAGAGGCTCCTAGCGAGCAGATGTCAACGGCTTGGAATAAGGATTGTCTTGACATCGGAAAGACTAGAACCGATCAGATTTTTGAGCAAGTATTTGGATACTCTACGAGGGTTGATCCATTGGCGCACAGAGGAAAAATGCTCGAGAAGAGTGAGATCAACGGCACGCATGAAGCCACTATCGTAACAGGACCTATCAAAGAAATGAAAGATGGGTACATCTATCAATTGGTGCTAAATAATAAGGTAAAGGGCTACTTGTATGAAGATGTAAGGGTTACATACATAAAGGGAAAAATTCCTTTTTGCTATTTGAATTACCGTCTAAAGGGTAAGCGTTTTAGTACAAAGAAGTTTGGTGCGGAACTAGTAGATACCAGCAAGGTGATATCTGAAACAGAGATAAAGCTGATAGATCAGTATTGTGAACAAATGGATGTTGATTATGCGGAAATGGACTGTATTAGAAATCGAGATGACGGAAAACTGTACATCATTGATGTGAATATCACAGCCTATGGACCTGCAAATGGATTACGCTATAAGGAAAAGATGGAGGGATTGAGATTGTACCAACAAGCAATGATCAAGTATTTAAAATAATAAGCCGCATTGTAAAGCGGCTTATTTTTATTTCATTATTTGGGCTGTATGCTCTTTGGTTTTGACCTTCTCAATTACTTCGGATAGATTTCCTTCTTCATCTATTACAAAAGTCGATCTTAGTGTTCCCATGTAGGGTTTACCATACATCTGTTTTTCAGCCCATGTACCATACAGATTATGTACGATATGGTCTGCATCAGCAATCAACGGGAAGGGTAAACTTTGTTTTTCAATGAATTTCTTGTGCGATTTTTCAGTATCTTGGCTTACACCAAGTACCACATAGCCTTGAGATTGTAGGGCTTCATAGTTATCTCTAAGATTACATGCTTGCGCTGTACAGCCTGGCGTAGCATCTTTTGGGTAAAAATAAAGGACTACCTTTTTTCCTTTGTACTGAGCTAAAGTAATGTCGTTGCCATCCTGATCCTTTGCTAAGAAATTGGGAGCTTTGTCGCCTGCTTTGAGTGTGATCATAATTGTCTTCTTATTTCGATTATGTTATTCGCATTGTCTTCTACTTGCAATACAAACTCACCAGTTAGTTTCTTGTTTGGAACTTTTGGTTTTGCTGTTAGTATTCCCTTTTTAGCATCGAAGTACATGATAAGAAATTCCCCGTCAACTGTTGATCGATAGGACTTAATCCCTGACAGGTCATCTAATATGCGGAATCGCATGCTAGGATTACTCCACGAAATGGGTGAAATCTCTGGCGGGATTGAATCGTAACTAATGGTGAATGTCCCAAGGTCTCTAGCCGAAAATTCGAAACTTCCATCCGTATTCTGTATCCCACCGATGAAACTCAGTCTTTTACCATTCTTACGGAATACCTGTGCTTCTGGCCCGTAGACAGCATCAGGTTTTAAAGTGATTTTTGCGTTTGATTTGAGCGGATCATAGGGATTGATGAAAGCAAATTCCTCTAGCATCATGGTACTATCATAGCGCTTTTCAAATCTCAAATGGAGGCTATCGAATAGCGTTTTTCGAGTACTTTCAATGTTAAAATGAGAATTGTAAAATGAATAGTCAAGCCCAGGTGGAATAGTCGTATAGAATGAAGGTCGGATGCTAGTGGTAAGCCCTATGATCGAGTCAGGAAGTCCACGGTCTAAATTCCATAGGTAGTAATATTTTCCATTTCTGTTGAAATAGGGCTTGTTTTTCGCTGTGCGATAGCTGTAAAATATCGTCGTCAATGTATCGCTTGATACGTATTGAAGGGTATTATGAAGTAATTCAAAATTTCTTATGTTGGGTACTTCCGGGTAGACGATCTTTCGAGTGTTTACCTTGTACTTTAGGGTACTGATATTATTGGAATTGTCCGTTAAATAAAGTTTGAGCTCATACGGACGACTTTCATCAAAATCCATTCGCCCATCTCCATTGCTATAGATATCCAGTTCATTGCCATCATCGATATAAAGTTTATTGAACTTGACTCTTGCTTTTCGATACATAGTATAGTTCATGTGTACCAATATGTGTCGGTTAAGACCAAAAGACATACTATTTTTATTTTGATGAAAAACTGTGTCGTCATCAATTAGGTACGAAATGGTGGGGATACCGTTTCTATGATACGTACCATTTAGATTGTCGTAATGATATATTTCCATGCCTACTTTGCCAGAAAGGCGCACGGGCTTACGGAGTGTGTACTCTCCATTAACCTTCAGCACATCAAACTCGAATCTACCGAATGCGCCATTGATCCGTGCTTTCTCGTCTAAACAGATGAAGGCAACTTTCTTAAGCAGAGGCGATAAATTGTCTTTGACCTCATCGAAGCCAAATAGGAAGGGGTTTAAGAATCTTTGATTGCTATCCCTAATTTCAAAATGAAGATGTGGTCCGGTAGAAGATCCTGTATTACCAGAATAAGCGATGATATCACCTTTTTTAAATCTAAATCTATCCTTAGAAGGAAAATCCCTCAGCTCATAACTTTCCTTTTCATATTGTCTGGATAGCGTGTATGCTTCCAAGTTCGACTCAAATCGGTCAAGGTGTGCATAAACCGAAGTGTAGCCGTCATCGTGAGCCAGATAAAGCGTGTGTCCGTAACCTCCAGTAGAAATACCAATTCTTGATATGTATCCGTCTGAGGTGGCATGTACAGGCAAACCGATGCGACCGCCGGTTTTGATGTCAAGACCACCATGAAAATGGCTTCCTCTGAGTTCAGCCATTGTACCTGCTAAGTAATTCTGTTCGCCAGGCCGAATAGGAAATATGTATTGATCAGTACTTTGCCCTACCAAAGTCAATGACCTAACAACAAATAGTATCAGCAGGAGGCCTTTACTTAACATCAAATTCAAACATTTTTTGGTCATCCAATGTACCTCGTAGTCTGTCACCAATGGCCACTGGTCCAACGCCACTAGGTGTGCCGGTGAAAATAATATCACCTGTCTTCAATGTGAAAAAAGTGGATATATATGAGATTATTTCATCTAACGAAAAAAGCATATTACTGGTATTTCCATCTTGTACGATCTCATCGTTTTTATAAAGGGTGATAGCAGTATTCGCTAGGTCTATGGAGTCCTTAGATATAAAAGTCGAGATGACAGCAGAGTGGTCAAAGGCTTTCGCAATTTCCCAAGGAAGACCGTTCTCTTTCAAATTGGACTGTAGATCTCTTGCAGTGAAATCTATTCCAAGTCCTATTTCATCGTAGTAATTATGCGCATATTCTTGTGCGACTTTTTTGCCCTCCTTTTTGATTTTGACAAGTAATTCTATTTCGTGATGGATCTCATTACTGAAAGCTGGGAGATAGAAAGGGTCGTTGTTTTTTAAAAGCGAGGTGTCAGGTTTAAGAAAGATGACAGGCTCTTTTGGTTTGTCATTGCCAAGCTCTGCTGCATGCGCAGCATAGTTTCGTCCTACACAGATTATTTTCATTCTTTTCTAGCTATGTGTCAGTATTTCCTGCTCTACTTCAATGGCTTCCATGTAGCCACGTTCATTGATATTCGTGAGCTGCACGGGCAAGGTTTCATTGATCATCAAAGGATCATACTTGGCCTCTACACGTACATAGTTCTCTGTAAATCCATGCATTCTGTCATCCTCTACAGCCTCTTCAAAAAGTACGTTTCTCTTTGAATTTAATTGGCTTTCGTAAAATCGTCTTTTTTTCTTTTCGGACAATGAGCGCAACATAGTTGAACGCTCCTGTCTCACTTTTATAGGGACAGGATCTGCTAATTCAATAGCCGGTGTGTTAGCACGTTCCGAATAGGTAAATACGTGTAAGTAGGAAATATCCAGTTCATTAAGAAAAGCATACGTTGTATTGAAGGCTTCATCCGTTTCACCAGGGAAGCCTGTGATGACATCTACACCAATACAGCACTCAGGCATCAACGCCTTAATGAATTTAACACGTTCCGCGTATAGCTCAGAGAGATACCTTCTTTTCATGGATCGAAGAATATCGTCACTGCCAGATTGAAGTGGGATATGGAAATGAGGTACGAATCGATCACTCTGAGCTACAAATTCGATGATTTCATTCGTAAGCAGATTGGGTTCTATGGAAGAGATACGGAATCTGTCAATTCCATCTACAGTATCCAATGCTTTGATTAGGTCAATAAAATGCTCTTTTCTCCGTCCATTTTGAATCCCAAAGTCTCCTATATTCACTCCTGTGAGAACGACCTCTCTGACATCGGTCTCACCTATTTTTTTCGCTTGTGATAGGATATTTTCAATACTATCACTTCTGCTTTTGCCCCGAGCCAGAGGAATGGTGCAAAATGCGCATCCATAATTACATCCATCCTGCACTTTTAGAAATGTTCTTGTGCGATCTCCATAAGAATGAGAAGCATGATACGTATTAGCTTCTTTTATTTCAGAGGCAAAGATTTTGGGTTCGTTGGTCGAAATGAATTCATCCAAGTAATCAAACATTCTAAATTTCTCCGCAGCTCCTAATACAGCATCTACTCCTTTTATCTCGCTTATTTCTCTCGGTTTGAGTTGCGCATAACACCCAATGATTGTGACAAATGATGAGGGGGATATTTTCTTGGCTTCCTTGACAATTTTTCGACATTTCTTGTCTGCGTTTTCTGTAACAGAGCATGTATTGACGATAAAAATATCAGGTGAATCCGTAAAGTCTACTTTGCGATATCCTCTATCTTCAAACATCCTCGAGATGGTGGATGTCTCTGAGTAGTTAAGCTTGCAGCCAAGTGTGTAGAATGCGACCTTCTTCATAAAGGTGCAAAGATAATCGAAGAACACGCCTATGCTACATATGAGTAAGGAAAGCTTATGTTAATAGCCAATCAATATGAAGGGAGCCCAGTAATAGGGCGCTTTGTACTGTTCTGATGAAATCAGGGAGAGTTTAGCGGCTCGCAATGAACTAGTAAACCCCGGGGAACTGGAAAACAGATGACTGTTGTAAAATTCAGACATCATTTCAGTAGTTGCTTGATCAGACACTTTCCACAAGGATACCACTAGATTATCCGCACCTGCGTAGATCAAAGCTCTTGAAAGACCAACTATTCCTTCTCCTTGAGCGATTTTACCAAGCCCAGTTTCACAAGCAGAAAGAGAAACTAAGCGGGCGTTTAATTTTAAGTTGTAGATCTCACCACTGTACAGCGACCCATCCTGACCCTCCTCAGCGGAAAGATATATTTTGGACAGTTCAGGACTGGATTGATTGACCTCACCATGCGTTGCGAAATGTAAATAACTGTAGCTCCCTAGTTCCTCAGAGTTTAGCCTTGATTCTACTGCCTTATTTTTCACATAAGTTGTAGCTGATAAGCCTTTGGCTCGGAAGAGTACACTTAGGCGTCTTACTTCCTGTTCGGTGGCTGGTAAAGAGGGGAGCTTATTTGAAGTATGGTTAAAGTTAACAGGCGCCATTAACAATATATCGCCATTATCATTCTTAACCTTTTGCATTTGTGTAGTGGCAATTGCTGCAGCAAATGAATAGCTAATTGCGTATCGTTCTATCAAATAAGTGTCATCTTCGATATCAAATAGTGCTTCAAATGGTACGGTGTTCAATATACCATCAGGTATTAAGATCAACTCAGTAATAGACGGATCCAGCGTAGGAATCAATATGTCATACAAATGACTCGCTGTGCTTTCGAAGACTTTTCGAATATTATGCTTGATCGAATTTCGAAACCCTGCAATGTCCTTAGCGAGTTGTTCATCAATTGGTTGCATCTCTGTTTTTACTGATCCTTGATGTAACCAGGTTATCGTAAGGTTTTCTTTGCCTAGGAAATACTGGATAATAGTAGTTTGAACAGGAAGGGTACTTGATATTTCACTTATGCTTACATCTCGGCTGCTGTGCTTTAAGTCATAGTAAGCAGGGTAGTCTTTTTCAAGCTGACTGATGAAATCTCTGTAGGTAGTTTGATAACTAAATAGCCAGTCGATTGCCTCTTGATCTTTTCCATCTTCAGCGACTCTTTGCTGATAATAGGCAATTTGTGACTTTAGAGAGTCCTCTTCTGCAAGGATAGATTCAGGTAAGCCAGCATAAGAGGCTGCTTTTGTGTCCTGGATAGCCTGAAGAAGCACAGAGGCTTTTGACTTCTCAATAAAATCAAATATCTGGGGATAGTACTTTTTAGCTTGAAAGGGCTGACTTCCTAATATGTCCAGCAGTTTGATGGATGACTCGTAGACCTGTCTGGATGTTTCACCTAATCTTAATTTATCGATTTCGTTGATGCGATATCTCCTTATTTCATTGAGCAATTGGTCTGCTAATTCATATGTGCTTATAGCCGCCGTCAGCTCTCTCGCACGAAGTGTTTTATCAAAATGCAAGGCTTCCAGTGTAGTGGCCTTATCCATGATAGCGGACAATAAGTAATCTGGATGAAAATAGCTGTTTAGAGTAGGTAGATCATATACGGATTTGAATTGCTGCCCTGGCAGATTGGCATAGATAGCTTCTTGAAAAGCAAAGATAGCTTCCTGTACGTCACCATTCTTTCTATGCAACTTACCTATGAGCTGATATTGATTAGCCACATCTGGGTGCTTGGCGCCATAGATTCGGATATATAATTGTAAAGCTTCTTGCTGAATCAGTAGCGATCGATCAATATCACCATTGCCCTCTACGATCTGTCCTAATACGGCATGCGTGAAAGCTTTGTTTGGGTTATCGAAGTCGCCGTATAATTCCAGCCAAAGTTGATCTGCTTTCTTGATTAAAGTCTCCGCTTCATTGAACCTGTTTTGCTCTGCTTTAGACCGTGCAAGGTTGATCATTGAAAAACCAACTTTTGGGTTGAGTGTGCCCAGCGTTTGTTCATAGATAGCCAAGGACTTGGTTAGATATATGCTTGCTTGAAGCGGCTCACTATTAAGATAAAGAAGCCCCAAGTTATTATATGAGTCAGCTACTTTAACACTGGAGTCGCCAAGTAGTGCTTTTCTGACAGCCAATGCTTTTTGATGGTATTGCAAGGCTAAGGAAGTATTCTGATTATTACCATAAACCACCCCTAGGAGGTTGAAAACTTCAGCTTGTTCTAATTCTGCGTTTTCTGGATATTTTCCAGTAGCCTCAAGTAGCATTTTCAGTGATTTATCAAGCTTACCTTGACTTAACAATGCTTCACCCTCGATTCTGTCTGACTCGGCGAGTAAGAAAGTATTATTCTCAAACGCTTGATTGATAAAGCGCCTGCTGTTTTCTATGTGTGTAATCGCTTCATTGAAGTTATTACTGCGAACTAGACACTCAGCCATTTTGAGATTGGACAGAGCGTACCTCTCTTGCTTTTCTAGTTTAAGATAACCTTGACTCGCCTGTTTGAATTGCTGATAAGAAGTTTCAAACTGGGCTTCTACGAAAGATGTCAGAGCCAACTGATATAAGCTGTCCTGGGCCAAGGAAATGAGACCCAAACCCAGTAAAACACAGATAAATAGAAATCGGCGCGTCATTAATTAAAATCGATAGAAGTAACTAATGCTCAATACATCATCTCTAGTTAATCCGTCTGGATTTTTCTTACGATCAGTTAGTTTGTATCCATAAATCAAACGAACTCCATTATTGACCGTGAATTGATAGCCAAAACTTGCGGTTGTGGATAAGGCTAGCCCTGTTGTGAAATTGAGCCTAACACGCTCGTCAACACCAGGAAGATCTACTTCGTCAGGATGAATTCGGTAGATAGGTAGAAGTCCAAGACTAAAGTTGTACTTAGTGAATCTGAAGTTACGTTCTACTCTGAACATTACATCTGTTCCTCTTCTCAGATTACGACCTACATTGTGTCTTTCTAAATAGCTTCTATCAGGGTAGGCACCCCAAGATTCCCACGTGAATTGATTCTTGTTTTGAGTGAGTGCTACTTGAATACCCGTCGCAAAAAGCCATTTATCATTAATGAATGAGAGGCCAGCGATGGCATCAAAGCTGCCGAGGCTGACTTGATAGTACATAGGAAGTTGAGCCTCTCTTTCAAGCGTGAATTCATTGGTAAAGGTGCCGTCAGACTTGGTAGTAGGTATTTTAGCACCCAAAGTCGCAGCGAATGTGTACTTTCTTGTTGCCTTCAGTGTTCTTGTCGTGCTGAGTGAGATGTCTCCAATACCGCTATTATGGCCTAGATTTCCTCTGATACTCATGTACGGAATCTTTAACTGAAGACTGTTTTTGTCGCCTAGACTTGCATTGAATTCTGCCGTGTGCGCAAATACGACGGCTGAAACCGTAGTAGTGCCTCGATAGAAATTATACTCTATTGATCGTAGCTTGAAGTTGACACGCTTGCTGTAAGCTTGATCTGGCCTCATGGCGCCCATTGTACAAAAACCAGCATCACTACAGCCTTGAGATCTTAATTCAAGGAATGAACTAAGGATAAGTAAAAAGGCGATGTTGTATTTCATTCAGTGCGGTGTAAATACAAAAAAGTACAAAAATATTGACATCAATTAAACCTTCGCAATTTACCAATGTCTAAGTTCCAAATTTCAATAAAAAATGGAAATCATGAGAAAAATAGTATTTAATAGCTTGATCGTGACATTAGCTGTACTAAGTGCATGTTCAGTAGAGGACGAATTAGGACTGGGTCTAGATATTGACTCTGAAGAATCTGTAGAGGCGATCATGGAAGATGTAAACGTAATTACAGAAGCAGGCTTTGAAGCAAATCTAAGTTCTGGTAGGAGAGAAGGTGATGAAATCATCAGATGTGCAACTGTAGAAAAAGATACCGTAAACCAAGTGATCACCATCGATTTTGGTACAGGATGCGTGGGGCCAAATGGTCGTATGCGGTCTGGTAAGATCATTGTCGCATATAGTGGCCGTAAATACGAGCCAGGTTCATTTAGAAGTGTGACATTTGATCAGTTCGTGACAGACTCTGTCGGTATTGAGGGCACACGTACTGTGACTAATGTATCTATTGAAGGGGAAGACTTTATTACGTTCAATATTACACTTCAAAATGGTCAAGTGACTTTCAAAGATGGAACTATCATGACTCGTGAAAGTGATCATACAAGGGTTTGGTATCGATCATCATTGCCTGCTGAGGATTATGCAACACTTATTGGATCAGCAGGTGGAGTGAACAGACAAGCCATTAATTACTCTTCCGAAATCACAGAAGCGCTGGTTTTTCAAAGAACTTGTGGCAGGACTTCTTTCATCCCTGTGTCGGGTATCAAAGAATTGATCATAGGTGAAGAGATATCAATACTAGATTTTGGAGATGGAACTTGTGATAACCTTGTGTCGGTAACTAAAGATGGTGAAACAACTATCGAGGAGTTAGAATACAATCCACGAAAAGTTAGAATAAGAAGACAAAGAATGGGAGGGTAATAGATAGCAAATCAATCACACAAATAAAGCCTTGGTGTTTACATCAGGGCTTTATTCGTTTCCGCTAAAGACATAAGAGATAATGTTTGCGCCCATCCGAAGGGCCTCTAGTCTCTTACTTTCAGGGTCCTTATGTATATTTTGATCTTCCCAGCCATTTCCAAGATCAGATTCATAACTGTAGAAACAGATCAGTCGACCTTCATGAATAATACCAAACCCTTGAGCAGGTAGTCCATCATGTTCATGAATCTTGGGTAGTCCATCATCAAAATCAAATTTTTGATGATAGATAGGGTGATTAAAAGGTATTTCTACCAGCTGCTTATCTGGAAAAATACGTTTGATTTCAAGTCTGAAGAATGGGTCTAAACCGTAATTGTCATCTACGTGGAGGAACCCGCCTGCGAGCAAATACTTCCTAAGGTTTTTTGCTTGGACTTCCGAAAAACGAACATTACCATGACCCGTCATATAGATATATGGATATAGAAATAAATCGGGGCTACCGACCTCTACTACATCCTCATCCACAGATATAGTCGTTTTTAGCTGTTGATTGGTGAATGCAATTAAGTTTGGTAGGGCAGTCTTATTAGCATACCAGTCACCACCTCCATCATATTGCAGTTTAGCAATTTTAAGATCCTGACTTTCTGCTAATTGGCTAAATAGTAATAGCCCCAATCCCACTATTGTTGATCTAAGCATTTGCAAGCAATTTCTTCGCCTCAGTTAAATTGAATTCGCTAAAGTGATTGATGATTAGGTCAGCAGATAACTCTTCACGTCGGTGCGAAGTAGCTAAGGCTACAGTAGACGATCCGGCTGCTTTCCCAGCTTTCAGTCCTGAAACAGCATCCTCAAATACGATGCAATGATTATTTGGTCGATTTATCGCTTTTGCACATTTTAAATATATATCTGGGTCAGGCTTTCCTTTTGATACAGCTCTATCGTCCAATACTGCATTGAAATAATGACCTATGCCAAGACCATTTAGGATGAAATTAACATTTTCCTTAGGAGCGGATGTTCCAATAACCATCGGTATCCCTTCATCAAAAGCATCAGATAGTAATGGTAGGAGTCCTTTTGTGGGCTCTAGGTATGGCTGATACAACGTTCGGTAATGCGCCTCTTTCTCTTGTCCGACGGCCAATGCTTCCTCTTTACTCATTTCTTTGTCAAAAATGAAGTTTACAAGTTCTGCCAGCGTTCGACCGTTCATTTGCTCACGATAGATATTCTCATCTATTGCTTTGCCATGTGCATCGCACATTTGTTTCCAAGCACGATAGTGATATTGATTGTTATCAACAATCACCCCATCCATATCGAATATTAAACCAATGTCCATTTCTTAATTATGATATCGTTGAATCATTTCAGCAATTAAACCAGTCCATCCGGTTTGGTGTGATGCACCTAACCCTTCTCCACTGTCACCGTGAAAATATTCATAAAACAGGATGTAATCCTTGAAGTGTGGATCTTTTTGAAATTTCTCACTCTTTCCATAAACAGGTCGATTACCATCAGGCCCTTTACTAAATATTTTCATCAAGCGTTCGCACAACTCTTTAGTCACTTCTTGTAGGTTTTTGTATTCTCCACTGTGCGTAGGGTATTCTATTTTGAATTCTGGCCCATAGTAATAATGGAATTTGAGTAGGGACTCCAAGATTAGATAATTGACAGGAAACCAAATGGGCCCTCTCCAATTTGAGTTACCACCAAACATAGAACTGTCTGACTCACCGGGTAAATAACTAACGGAGAGTTTTTGGTCTTCGATCTCAAAAACATAGGGGTTGTCTAGATGATACTTCGACAGTGCGCGAACTCCATAATCTGAGAGAAACTCAGATTCATCAAGCATTTTTTCGAGTACTTTTTTCATCCTAAAACCTCTCATGATACTAAGTAGCTGCTGCTGTTCTACTCCTTTCTCTGACCATCTGGATACCAAAGAAGCCAAAAGGGGACGTTCTTTCATGAAGAATTCTAAGCGGTCCTTGAGCTCTGGTAGACTGTTTATAACCTCTGATCGTAACACTTCCACAGCAAACAAAGGGATAAGCCCAACCATTGATCTGACTTTGAGTCGTTTGTTTTTCTCAGCAGGTGTATGAATCACATCATAGTAAAAATTATCTTCCTCATCCCAAAGGCCTACATTATTTTCACCAATGCTATTCATGGCTCCACCAATGTAGAGAAAGTGCTCAAAAAATTTGATTGCCATGTCCTGATAGACAGGGAACTTGACAGATAAATCTAGCGAAATTTTTAACATGTTTAAGGCAAACATGGCCATCCATGAAGTGCTATCGGCTTGTTCAAGATGTGCATCTTCCACGACTGGATGATTTCGGTCAAATACACCGATGTTATCAAGTCCTAGGAAACCACCTTCAAATACATTGTTTCCATTCTCATCTTTTCGATTGACCCACCAGGTAAAATTCAGTAGTAACTTATGAAAGGCCTTCAATAAGAATTCATAATCCGGTTTGCCATTGATGAGCTTGTCAATCTTAAAAACTCTCAAGACAGCCCACGCATGCACAGGCGGATTTACATCGCTAAAATTCCATTCGTAGGCTGGGATTTGCCCATTGGGATGTTGATACCTTTCTTTTAGAAGCAATAGCAGCTGGTTTTTGGCAAAATCAGGATCTACTCTCGCTAGTGGTATGGTATGGAAGGCTAGATCCCAAGCCGCATACCAAGGATACTCCCATTTATCTGGCATACTGATCACATCGTAATTATATAAATGTTGCCAGTCATTGTTACGGCCATTTTTTCTTGACGTAGGTGGCTCATGTCTACCAGGATCACCATGTAGCCAGTTTTTTACGTTGTAGTAGTAAAACTGCTTGCTCCACAGCATGCCGGCAAAGGCTTGCCGTTGAATATTGTTATGATCTGGATCGGTTACGTTTTTCTGAACTGCGCGGTAAAATGCGTCACATTCTTCTTTTCGAGCTGTATAAGTCTCTTCGAAACTCTCGAACGGATTCGTGAGCTTTTCTCTTGATAGTCGAACGACGATTTTTTGTGATTTTCCTCCTGGTATGCTTACACGGAATATACCAGCTGTTTTTGTACCCTCATTAGCTGGATTAATCGAGGGTTTTTTGCTAATGATATAGTCATTGATTCCATCTTTTGGATATTTCGTAACTGACTTTGTACCATATAGTCGTTCTCGGTTGGTTTCGTTGTCACAAAAAACAATTTCATCGGCTTGGTCGAAATACATATAAAAATCATCCAACAAATGATGCTGAATATCCACCACTTGAGCTGACCCTTTTGATGCTTTTGGTTTGTGGTGATCACGTCCAGAGGACCATGTATTTCTAAACCATAGAGTAGGGGATATAGTAAGCTCTGCAGTGTTTTTCGATCTATTATGAATATCAGCAATGAAGAAAAAATCTTCTCGATCCTTTTTTACGTATTCAAAGAATGCATCTACATAATGATCGTCATCAAAAATGCCTGTATCAATAAGTTCAAATTCCCTCTCTTTTCGAGTTCGAGCTACGTTTTTATCTACCAAGGTTTCGTACGGAAACCGACTAAGTGGATATTTATAGAGCATTTTCATGTAAGAATGCGTCGGTGTACTGTCTAAGTAGTAATACACCTCTTTAACATCTTCACCATGATTGCCTTCATAACTGGTCAATCCAAATAGTCGCTCTTTTAGGATTGGATCTTTGTGATTCCACAGACCCCAAGCGAAGCAGATGCGTTGATCTTCGTTACAAAAACCACCTAATCCTTCTTCGCCCCATCTAAAAGACTTGCTTCGAGCCTGATCATGAACAATACTTTCCCATACATTGCCATCCTTTGAGTAGTCTTCTCGGACTGTAGCCCATTGTCGTTCCGAAAGATAAGGCCCCCATTCCTTCCATTTTAGGCCGTTTTCTGGGTCCTTTAGTCTTTCGTGCTCTTTTGTCATCATGGATACTTCCATATCTCTTAGTAAAAAAAGATTCTAATGTGTTGTGATACTTATGGCTGCTATTGAGATTCTGCTAATTTTGCTTCATGGCAGAAAAAATCCTAATCTTAGATTTTGGATCGCAATATACACAGTTAATCGCTCGTCGAGTAAGAGAGCTAAACGTATATTGTGAAATTCATCCCTTCAATCATATACCCGTACTGGACCCTTCATTCAGAGGGATTATCCTATCAGGAAGCCCTTGTTCAGTACTGGATGAAGGCGCTCCAGATGTAGATCTTTCAGCGATCGAACATCTCCCTGTTTTGGGTGTGTGTTATGGTGCTCAGCTATTGGCACATAAGTTCGGTGGCAAGGTGGAAAAATCCTTGCACAGGGAATACGGTCGTGCACGACTCAACATGGTTGATTCGCATTTTGACCTATTGAAGGAGATAGAGATAGATTCGCAAGTTTGGATGTCTCACGGCGATACGATTATGAAGCTGCCTTCAAATTTCGAGGTGATCGCTTCTACGGAAAATATACCTGTTGCTGCCTACAAAGTCAAGGATAAAAACATCTATGGCATTCAGTTTCACCCTGAAGTCACACATTCTGAGCATGGTAAGGAATTGCTGAGGAATTTTGTGGTTCACATCTGTAATACGCATCAGGATTGGACACCAGACATATTCGTTGAGCAATCAGTCGAATCATTGAAAAGTCAGCTCAATGATGATAAGGTTGTTCTTGGACTTTCTGGTGGAGTGGATAGTTCGGTAGCAGCCATGCTGATTCATCATGCCATAGGCAAAAACCTATACTGCATATTTGTCGACAATGGATTGCTGCGAAAAAATGAATTTGAAGATGTACTACATTCTTACAAAGATCTTGGCCTGAATGTAAAAGGCGTAGATGCTAAGCAGTTGTTTTATGATGCACTAAAAGGTTTGTCTGAACCTGAAGCAAAGCGTAAAGCGATTGGTAAAGTCTTTATTGACGTATTTGATCAAGAGGCTAAAAAGATTCAAGATGTGAAATGGTTAGGTCAGGGGACGATCTATCCTGATGTAATAGAATCTGTATCAGTAAATGGTCCTTCGGTTACAATCAAGTCTCATCATAACGTAGGTGGCCTCCCGGCCAAAATGAATTTGAAGGTTGTCGAGCCTTTAAACACACTGTTTAAGGATGAGGTGCGGAATGTAGGAAAGTCTTTAGATATTCCTGATTTCATTCTTCAAAGGCATCCTTTCCCGGGTCCTGGACTAGGCATTAGAATTCTTTCCGACATCACTCCAGAGAAAGTGAATATTCTGCAAG
>JBLHTU010000066.1:0-17053 GCA_047627515.1 Cyclobacteriaceae bacterium
CGAGTTGAAAACGGCCTGATCGTGCACCTTGAGCATTACCAATTCTTTCTGGGTAGGCAAATGACAGTAGTAACCCACAGTCGTATGGGTTAAATGGAACGGTACTGGTTTCTTTATGGAAGAGCTGAGTGTATGACGAGGCCACACGATCAAGCCTTATAAAGGAAAAGCCGGTGTCCTTATCTGCTCTCTTCCTTCTGAGCCATTCTACTCGTAAGCTTAGATCGGGACCCGTATCTCGTGGTAGCGGATCCTTTTCTTCTATGATGGCTGCAATATCTGCCGCTAAGTGTACTTGGTCAATTTTATGTGCCTCCAGCAGCATGTGGGCAATTCTTGGATGGCAAGGTAGTCGGTTCATTTCCTTGCCCGTAGGGGTGATTTTTCGGTTGGCTACAGCGCCAAGATCTTCTAGCAAGTCAAAACCCTGCACTAATGTGCCTTCAGGTGGAGGACTCATCCACAACAATGTTTCAGCGTTTGTATTACCCCAGCTAGCCAGGTTTAAACATAATGAGGTAAGGTCTTGTGATTCGATTTCAGGTGTTCGATGTGCTTTCATCTTATCCTGGGTTGACATTGACCACATGCGATAAGCCTGTCCGGGTCCAAGTCGTCCTGCTCTACCACTTCGTTGATCCGCTTCATCCTTGGAGATTCTATAGGTAATGAGCCTTGAAAGACCACTGCCAGGGTCATATTCAATGCCACGACCGTAACCAGAATCCACAACTGTAGTGATGCCCTCGATCGTTAAGCTTGTTTCAGCAATTGATGTAGCAAGTACAATGCGTCTCTTTCCATCTTGTGAAGGCTGTATGGCTTTCCATTGCTGAGAAAAGGGTAATGCGCCATATAATGGTCGAACTATGGTTCCTGAAAGCTCTCTAAGGTTTTCCATGGTTTGCATAATTTCACCTTGACCGGGTAAAAAAACTAGCAGATCTCCCTTCGTCTTCTCATGTATTTCTTCTACAAATTTTGCGCATTGTTTACCTAGTTCAAATGTATTTGCTTCACGTGTGAAATGTACTTCTACTGGGTGCATGCGACCTTCACTTATTATTGTGGGTGCATTCAAAGTAGTAGAAATTCCTTTAATATCTAAGGTTGCTGACATGATTAAGAGCCTCAGGTCTGGCCTTACAACTTCTTGGCATTCTCTAGCCAGCGCCAATGACAAATCTGCATGAATACTTCGTTCATGAAACTCATCAAAAATGATCATCCCTATACCATCTAAGGTATTATCATCCATCAGCATCCTAGTAAGGATGCCCTCAGTGATCACTTCTATTTTTGTGTGCTTTGATACTTTGGTTTCAAACCGGATCCGATAACCCACCGTTTCTCCTACTTTTTCATGGAGCAGTCCAGCCATCCGCTCAGCGATACTCTTAGCCGCCAACCTTCTTGGCTCCAACATTAAGATTTTTTTACTTTTTGTTGAAGGGTTGTCTAGCATTGCTAGTGGCACAATGGTGCTTTTACCCGCTCCAGGGGGAGCTTGAAGTACAATAATTGGACTGATTGTGATTTGATGTAATAGGTCTCTTAGTACATCAGTTATGGGAAGTCCAAGGTTTTCGAATACTGACATGTACCGTAAATTGTTGCTAAATAGTGGGATTCTATGGCTCGGAAGTTCTATTTCTCGCGTGATTTATAATGTTTTTGTAGCTTAGCGAAAATCAGTAAAAATATGGAAGATCAGGTATTTGCTTTTGACCCATTAGTAGTAGGGGCGATGCGATTGGGTGAGTGGGGTGCCAAAATGAAGACCAAACAGTATGAAGCGTTTATAAATGCTTGTCTGGAGCTAGGCTTACAGGATTTTGACCATGCAGATATCTATGGTCATTATACGACTGAGCAGGAGTTCGGTGAAGCGCTTAAGTCTAACAAAAGCCTAAGGGATCAAATCAGGTTGATTACCAAATGCGGTATAAAGATGCAAGCTCCGAATCGTCCAGATCACTTAATCAAATCCTATGACCTAGGCGGAGAGCACATCGTTTCCTCTGTTGAACAGTCACTAAAAAACTTTAATACTGATCGGATTGACGTGCTGTTGCTTCATAGACCCGATGTGTTAATGGATCCGTTCGAGATAGCCCGTACTTTTGAGGATTTACGAGCATCCGGCAAAGTGCTATATTTCGGCGTTTCTAACTTTACTTATCATCAGTTTCATGCATTGAACGAAATCTATCCTTTAGTCACAAATCAGATAGAAGCATCTGTTTCTCATCTCGATGCCTTTGATGATGGCACACTTACTCAGTGTATGCAATATAGCATACAGCCGATGGCTTGGTCTCCACTAGGAGGTGGGACCATTTTTTCAGATGACAATGATGGAGAACTTAAAACCATCCTAAAGAATCTTTCCGAGCAGTACGATTGCAGCCTAGATCAGCTGATGCTAACTTTTTTACTGAAGCACCCGAGTCAAATAGTGCCAGTTCTAGGGACGTCTAAGATCGATAGGGTAAAAGCGGCAGTTGAATCTACTAAGATGGATCTCACAAGAGAAGATTGGTATCGAATCTGGCAGGCTGCCAAGGGGCACGAAGTAGCCTAACTTGGTTTTTGTCTAGTGAAGACGAGTGTGTTTTCTTTTGATCTTTTCTCGTCGATTAGATACCCTTCATAATTGAATTCCATTAAGTCGTTGGGCTTATTCAATCCGTTTTGCAAAATGAATCTAGACATCAGCCCTCTTGCTTTTTTGGCAAAGAATGAGATCATTTTAAATTCACCTTGATGAAAATCTAGAAATTCTACATCCATGATTTGCAGTTTTTTGTGATTGCGTTTGATGGACTTAAAGTATTCTTGAGAGGCTAGATTGACGATCACTTGATCACCTTGTGCTTTGAGATCGCGCAGTAGCAGTTTGGTGATTTCTTCGTCCCAAAACTCATATAGGTTTTTTCCTTTGCTTGTTTGCAATTTGGTGCCCATTTCTAAGCGGTAGGGTTGGATTAGATCTAATGGGCGCAATAGGCCATACAGTCCTGACAGAATTCGTAGATGATCCTGTGCAAATGTGATAGCGGATGGGTCTAATGATTCTGCTGCTAGACCTATGTATACATCTCCTTTCAAAGCAAACATGGCCTGCTTGCTATTGCTCTCATTATGCGCTTTCCTGAATGACTGATAGCGATCCACATTAAGTTCTGCCAAAGCGTCACTGATAGACATCAAGGACTTAACCTCAGCTGGTTCTAGTTTCTTGAGGTCAGTCATTAGCTCATTTGCAAATCTCTTTAGTCTAGGTTGAGTAGAATCAAAAGATACTTGAGCTTCAAAATCGAGCGTTTTAGCAGGAGAGATTACGGTAATCATTGATTGATTTTATTGTCTAAAATAATAAGTGCGCAAATTGTTTCGAATGAGACTGAAAACCATTGCCTAATACAGGAATTAAAAAAGATTATTCGATGATCAATTATTCGAAATTATTCTTTTTTATAAAGTGCAGAGTGTGCGTACGATCAATCCTCTGAGAAAAACCAGAGATAATTTGTGCCGGCTCATTCGGTCTTTCAAATGCCATTTCGATAATATTACTTTCGTTTTTTTCCATAAAAGCTTGGTATTCGGCATGGTTATCAAAGGTCTCATGACTAAAGGCTGGCTTCTTCCTTAGGTAATGTACTAACCCTACAAAATCTACTCTACTATTGAAAACGATCGATTTCGGCAGAGGAAGGTTTTCATTCTCAGCTTCTTCTTTACTAGCTAACCTCAAACAATTCTCTTCGCCTAATTCCTTTTCAAACCACTTGCATGCTAACTCATTAAGCCCCGAATTGGAAGTGATTGCCATCAACTTTCCGATTTTGGAAAGATCAATTTCATCAAAAATCTCATCAGATAGGATATTGCTGTTGATTGCTCTTAAACCACTTTTTTTGGCATCAGTGATATTACTTTCAGAGCTATCAACCAAAAGGACATAGACACCTAACGCTTTTAATTTATTGGCAATTTTCCGAGCAAGCTCATTGGCACCAAGCACTAGCACGCCCGTTGGTTCTGCTCTCCGAACTTTGAGAATACCTGCAATGAATTTTGCTGATGAACCTTGAAGCACAACTGTGCCAACGATAATCAGAAAGACAAGGGGTAATAGCATTTCAGCTTCGCGCGGGTCTACGAAAGCTTCACGGTTAATTAAGTCTAGCGTAAAGAGCGAGGCGACGGCTGCAGCCACAATACCCTTTGGACCGATCCATGAGATGAAAAGTTTCTCTCTCCAGCTTAAGTTGGATCTGATAGTAGCTAGAAATACAATCAAAGGTCGAATGACTAATATCACAACAATGAAGAGAATAAGGCTTGGCGCACCTAGTTTTTCGATCTGGGAAATATCAATACGTGAGGATAACAATATAAATAAGACCGAGATAAGGATGAGACTAATATCTTCCTTGAAAGAAAGGATTTTCTTCAATTCTTCCAGTCTCATATTAGCTAATATGATCCCCATCACCGTTGCTGCCATAAGTCCCGCCTCTTTGTGAATTAGCTCAGCAAATGAGAAAGTAAAAATAACGAGACCTAAAGTGAACACATTTCTCAAATACTCTGGAATCGCATTATTTTTAATGAGGTAGTATAAGAAAATAGCACCTAGGCCACCAGCGACTACGCCTGCAGAAATTGTAATAAAGAACTCTTTAAAGACTTCAATTGAATAATTAACGCCGTGACCTGAAGTCAAAATAAATTCGTACATCAGTACAGCAAACAGCGCCCCAAAGGGGTCAATCAATATGCCTTCCCATTTTAAAATTGTATTGACGTTCGTATTGGCTCGGACATTCCTAAGAATAGGCATAATCACTGTTGGGCCGGAAACGATTATCAACGCCCCAAAAAGAAATGACATTTTCCAACTCATGCCCATGATATAGTGAGCAGCAGCTCCACCTCCAAAAAAGGTCACCAGTGACCCGACAATTAGTAAGTTTCTGACAGTACCTGCCAGACTTCTGATTTCTCTGATGTTTAAAGTGAGTCCCCCTTCAAAGAGGATTATGCCCACAGCTATGGATACAAAGGAGAATAGTAAGTCTCCGGTGAAAATTTGGTCACCATCGATCAGCTTATCACCTGTTTCTGTGAAAAAAGTGGATAGGGGCCCTATCATCAATCCAATCAAGATGAGCGGAAGAATTGCAGGCTGTTTTACCTTCCAGGCAAACCATTGAGCAAAGATTCCTAATACAAGTATGCTGGCGAGTTCTAACATAATAGCAAAGTTATTGACATCAATAATAACAACAGCATGCGAGTAGTTAAATAGCAACCGAAAGAAAAACTTTCATTTAGCGTGCAGGACTATTAAATTTACTTTTCACAATCAGAATAGAAACATGAATAAATTATATTCAATTGGACTGTTAATTAGTCTGCTGATCGGATTTACCTCTCTAAGTGCCCAAGATTACGCTTTCAAAGTATTAGCGAACAAGGGGGATAATAAGGTTCAAAAAGAAAGCGGTGAAGTGCTGGATTTGAATTCAAGAGATTTGGTCTATGCAACAGACTTAATCATTACTTCGGAATCAGCCTACATTGGCCTTATGCACAGTAGTGGCAAAGCACAAGAAATAAAAGGGGCTCAGCGAGTTTCAGTGTCTGACTTGATTATCAATGTAGGTGGTCAGGCAGTGACTTCGCTCAATAAATATGCTCAGATGCTTTCGACTCGACTTGTGGAAGGTGAGGCTGAGAAGAAAGTAAAGGTTGGCACTAGAAGTGTAGGGTCTAAAATTACTGTAATGATCCCTTCCGAGGAGTCAGACCTGTTTGGGACAAAAGCAGTGATCAGGTGGACTTCCGCAGATTTGGACACCGCTGCAGTCTATGAAGTAGTCATACTTGACATTCTTGATGAGGTAGTTTATCGAACAGAAACTAAACTGGACTCTGTACTAATCGACTTTAATGAAGTAGAAAGTGACATGGGCTTGTATGTGCTTCAAGTGAGAAAGAAGGATGATCCATCATTTGCATCTCCAAGTTTTCCAATTAAACATTTGACGGGTGCAGACGCTGCCAATATTTCAGATGATTTTGAGCCTCTATCGACAGCCTTGTCACAAGATAGCCCACTCAACTTACTAATAATTGCGTCGTTTTTTGACGATAACGAGCTGTTCTTGGATGCTCAATACCATTATGAAAAGGCTATATCATTATCTCCTGACATTCCTGAGTATCAAGAACTCTATGATATCTTTCTAGAAAGTTACGGTCTGAGTAACTAAAGGAACTTCAATACTGTATGAAGAGTCCTGTGATTTGCCTTGTAGCGTTAATAATCAAGGTTGATCACGGGATTTTTCACTTTTAAGAAACTTGTTTCTAGATGCAAGCGCTATGACATAGATTAGCGCAACAAAAACCTTTGCTTCACACAACCATGTCATTGGATTCTATTTTAAGTCAAATTAGTCATCTAGAGGATGAAGAAGAGTCAGCCGTGAAGCTCGACCCTGTTATTTCCTTTAAACTGGGTGAGCAGCTGTTTGCTGTTGGGATTGAAGATGTAAGAGAAGTGATTAAATGTCCAGAAATCACTCGAATAGCATTAGTTCCAAAACATATACTTGGTCTGGTTAATGTGAGAGGTAATGTGTATGTAGTGGGCGACTTTGCTCACTGGTTAGATCTTGGCAAGGTTGATACATCATCCATTTTTCTGATTATCGTTGAAGCAGAAAATGTATCGGTTGCTTTAGCCGTATCGCAAGTACCTAATACCATTCATGTGGATTTATCAGCAATTCAAAATGCTGGAGGCCTTATCACCGGGAAAAATGAGGTTCAAAAGTATTTTTCTGGCGTTTTGAATCATGAAAAAGAATTAATCACCTTCTTAGATATTCAGGGACTGGTATGCAATGAATCATTTGCTATCGGATAGTTTAAGCTATGATTGGAAATCTTTAAAATGAAATGACCGAACCTAACATGCAAAATATTACAATAAGACAAAAAATGATGTTGTTTATACTTGGTATAACCATCATAACCTATGTCATTACGCTAGGATACGTAGGATATAACATGCGAGAAAATTCAATTGCAGAAGCGAGGAAACTTGCTGACTCGTATGCAGCTCAGACTGCAAATGATATCAAGGCCACAATCAATGAAGATATGGCTATTTCTAGAGCATTGTCAGCCTCACTGCAGCATTTCATAGATTATCCAAGAAATATTCGTGATTCATTGAGGAGAAATACGATGGTAACCATCCTCAAAAAGTATCCCAAGTATGATGCCGTTTGGATGAGCTACGAGTTAGGAGCCATTGATCCTTCATATAAGAGTCCTTTTGGTAGAGAGAGAGTCAACTACTACATGAGAGATGGGAAGGTTCAAAGTAGTACAGAACTAGCTAATTTGAATGGGGATGATAAGGGATCGATCTACTTGGAGCAGAAGATTAGTAGGATGGAAATGATGACCGAGCCATACTGGTATGCAGACTATGATTATGCTAGTGCAACTGGTGACTCAATTCTTGGCGTAAGCCCTTCGGTGCCAATTATGCACAAAGGCAAGTTTGCTGGATTGATAGGTACGGACATGACAGTAGAAGATTACCAAGGTATGTCAGAAGTGAGTTTTCTCGAGAGGGGCTATGCGTTCCTATTGAGCCATGAGGGGTTGATCATAGCACACAAGAAACCTGCCTTGTACAGTCTGCCGATTCAGTATCTATCCTTTGTGAAAGACAAAGAAGTAGGCATTAAAGATCGTATTAAGCAAGGTCTTAGCTTCTCTTTTACAACCTATGATGATGAACTGAAGGAAGAAGTTTACATATCGTTTGCTCCCATATCAATTGGAGAATCAAATAGACCATGGACAGCAGGGATCGTCGTTCCAATGTCCGAAATCACAGCCTCTTTCAACAAGACCTTTCTGATAACGATTATAGCTGGAATCATAGGGTTTGTACTTTTAAGTTACATCACTTACGGTATCTCTAAAGGGATCACAGATTCATTAGACGATACCAATGAATTACTCACTTCACTTGCACGGGGCGATCTAAATCCAGATCATAAGCTAGACATTAAAGGGAAAGATGAGCTAAGCCAAATGGCCTATTCTGTTAATTTTTTAATGGAAGAATTAAATAAGAAAGCAGATTTTGCAAATTTGATTGGGCGTGGTGATTTGGAAGCTGATTTCAAATCAGCAGGAGAAAATGACCTGTTGGGTAACTCATTGCTGACAATGCGTGATAATCTCAGAAAGGTAATCTCAGATACTCAGGAAGTGATTGTGAAAGCTGGTGAAGAAGGAAATTTAAGTGCGAAAATCAATACCGAATCTATTACGGGTGCTTGGCTTGATCTAAGTGAATCGATCAATCAACTCATGGCAAGCATTAGTTCTCCCATTCGAGAGGTCAATAGAATAGTCAATGCAATGGAAGAGGGTGATTTGTCACAGCGATTCGAAGTGATGGCTACAGGTGATATTGCTAATCTCTCAACCAACCTCAACAGTGCACTTGAGAAATTGGGTCTGTTACTGGCGGACATTTCTGAAAACGCTAACGTGATTGATCAGGCAAATGGTGAGATGCTAAGTGCAAGTGAAGAGATGACTACTAATACCGGCGAAATTGCCTCGGCTATTGCTGAAATGAGTAGTGGAGCTCAGAATCAAGTTGTAAAAGTCGATGAGTCATCGAAGCTGATAGAAGGAATCTTGACTAGCTCAAATGAAGTAGGTCAGTATGCAGAAGAGATTAATGCTGCCGCAAATCAGGTAAACGAGCGCAGTGAAATTGGCCTAAAGCTTATCAACAAGGTAGGCTTCAGTATGAAAGATATATCTGATTTTGCCACGGATACTAACAAGTCAATCCAAATTCTAACTGAACGTTCGAAGGAGATCAATCGCGTGCTAGGGATCATTTCTGATATCGCTGCACAGACTAACTTATTGGCATTAAATGCAGCTATTGAGGCTGCTCAGGCTGGTGATGCCGGTAGAGGTTTTGCAGTAGTTGCTGAAGAAATCAGAAAACTAGCAGAGGATAGCCGCAGCAGTGCTCGTGAAATTGAGAAATTGGTCAAGGATGTGCAGAATGACACAGAGCAAGCTGCAAAAGTCATTGATATCATGAACCTCAGTATTAAAGGTGGAGAAGAAGCCTCAAAAGAAGCCTCAAATGCTTTTCAGGAGATTACGGATAGCTCAAAGAAAAACTTTGATATCTCACAAAACATACTTAAAGCCGCTAAAGGACAGATTGATAACATTAAGGACGTTGTGAATATTACTGAGAGCGTAGTTGTGATCGCCGAGCAGACAGCAGCTGGTACGGAAGAAGTGGCAGCGTCTGCTAGCGAACTGTCGGCAGGGATGTCAAGCTTCACGGAGCGATCTGAAAGCGTAAATCAGATTACAGCGGATTTGCGACAAAAGCTTGAAAAATTTAAGCTAGAGATTAAAGAAAAATCGTGAGTCAGGATATAAAAGAGCTTTTTTATTTAGGGATCACATTACTACTCATTGTACCTGCGATCATCCTGTTTTTACGGCGAACGTTCAAAAACTCATTTATTTTTAAAATAAGTATATTCTATACCTACGTAAATGTTACGATTGCATTAGCTGCTTTTGCAGCGGGAAAGTTTGGCCCATTGTATTTATTTTTAGGGGCAATTGTTGTATTAATCATACTTTTCTGGGCTTTTTATAGAATCAGAAAGGATGTTCATACACCGCTGATCGAAATTATAAAGGATATCAAAATGATGTCGACGGGAGATTTGTCAAAATCACTGATCGTATCGACTTACAGAAAGGATGAGATAGGAGATATTCGCTCCTCTATTGATACGTACAAAGAGGCAATGAGAAGTACGGAACAATTTGCCAACGATATAAAAGAAGGTAATTTGGACGCTTCGTATCAGTCACTGGGTGATTCCGATTCTCTTGGAAAGTCTTTGACCGATATGAGAGATAATCTCACGAATATTCTTTCAGAAATCAAATACGTGGTGACCAAGGCTGGTTCAGAAGGAATTCTGAGTGAACGCATTGAACAAGATAATAAAAGGGGAGCTTGGAATACCCTGTCGTTGTCGATCAATAACTTGCTGGATTCTTTCTCTGAGCCATTAGCTAATCTAAAGGAGATAATGGTCTCGATCTCGAAAGGGGATCTGAGCGTAAGATACAGTGATGATGTCCATGGAGAAATTAAGGAGTTAGCTGACACGATTAATCATGCAATGTCCAACCTTGTTGCCTTCATTGATTCAATTAATATTTATTCAGAAGAGCTCAATGATTCGGCCATTGGAATGCTAGGTGTAGCAGATGAAATGAATTCAAATACACAAGAAATTGCATCTGCCATATCCCAAATGAGTAGCGGTGCTTATAATCAAGTCCAAAAAGTAGATGCTTCATCTGGACTCATTGAAAATATTATGAGTGCCTCCAACCAGATTATCAAGCAAGTAGATGGTATTAACGACTCGGCTAAGAGTGGCTCGGAGGATAGTCGAAAAGGCAATGACTTGATGCGAGATGTGACAGAAAAAATTACTGCGCTATCCAGATTTTCAAGCAGTACCAATGAGGCTTTCGAGACTTTTTCCAAAAGGTCAGATGAAATATCTAGAGTACTAAGTGTCATTACGGAAATTGCACGGCAAACAAACCTACTTGCATTGAATGCTGCTATAGAGGCAGCGCAAGCCGGAGATGCAGGAAGAGGTTTTGCCGTCGTTGCAGAAGAAATCAGAAAACTAGCTGAAGACTCAAGGAAGAGTGCGATTGAAATTGAATCGCTCATCATTGATTTTCAGAAAGATTTTGATGACACATCAAGCCAATTGAAGGAGATGGGTGGGCAGATTCAAGCGGGTCAAACTTCGTCTATAGAAGCGAGTGTTGTGTTTGAATCAATTTCCACTGGAGCAGCTACAACATTTGAAATATCTCAGCAAATTAGCGAGGCCACTAATATGCAAATGAATCAAATCAAAGAGGTTGTAGCATTATCGGAAAGTGTTGTGGTAATTGCTGAGCAAACTGCTGCAGGTACAGAAGAGGTAGCTTCGTCCGCAACAGAGCTGTCTAGCGGTATGTCCAATTATAAAACAAGATTTGAACAAATCGCTCTCATTTCAAATCAATTGAAATCACAAATCGCTTCTTTTAACCTTCGATAGCATGATCATAGCAGTCGTAAACCAAAAAGGAGGCACAGCCAAAACAACAACAACAATCAACCTAGGTGTTGCATTAGCTAAACAGCGTAAGAAGGTTTTATTAGTTGATTGGGACGCACAAGGCAATCTAACGTACTCATTGGGTTTCCAAAAGCTGGAAAAATCAATTTCTGATGTGCTTCATGGTGATGCGACGCTCGGCGAAACGCTTCTGCAAAGTGATGGTGTGCATTTACTTCCGTCAGACATCACATTGGCAGATGCAGAGTTTGCTATGGCTGACTCGGAGGATCGTACAAGTCATCTGTTGAACCTGCTTGGTGATGTGGTAAATAATTACGATTATATCGTAATTGATTGTCCCCCCTCGATGTCTATACTCACACTTAATGCGCTAGTTGCAGCGCAAGGAGTCGTGATTCCTTTGCAACCCGATGTGCTCAGTTTACAGGGTTTAGAGCTAATCCATCAAACGATTAAGAAGGTGGTTGCAAATTATAATAGTTCACTGAGGGTATTGGGTATATTGCCTGTAATGGTTGACTTCAGAAGGAAATTAACACTTGAGGTGCTGGAACACATCGATCAAAACTACGATATGAATGTGTTCAAAAGCTTCATCCGAACAAATGTCAAGGCTAGCGAGGCACCTAGTTTTGGTCAAAGTGTCATTTCGTATGCACCTAAGTCGAATAGTGCCCAAGACTACCTGGCTTTCGCAAAAGAACTTCTCAAACTTATAAAGTAAGCGATGGCACTAGGAAAAAACCTTAAGAGAAAATCATTAATTCCTACTGAAGTAGATGATAAAACTGTTTCACAAAAAAAGGAAGTGAAACTGGAGTCTTTATCAACCATAAAGAAGAAAACTGAAGCCAAGAAAAAGCCAGTTAAAACACCTGCGAAAAAATCAGTCGCCAAGCCGAAAGACGCGTCTGCTGAAAAAATTATCCCCAAGAAAATTACTCCTAAGAAAGTTATGACTAAGACGGTGTCTCCTGAGGATGCCGCGTCGAAAGTAATAGGAGCGATTTCTGCTGCTAGGAAGTCAAAAACACTGACTTCCAAGGATGTGCTACAAAGAAATGAAAGAAGAATTGGTTATCAGCAGGAGTTAAAAGCGATTAAAAACAAAGAACTACTACTCATACTCTTCGAGATTGGGAATGAATATTTCGCCATAGAAATAGACAAAGCCAAGGAAGTAGTTCCAACGCCTAGTATTTCAGAGTTACCCAATGTGAGCGATCACGTTAAAGGCGTGGCTCAGGTAAGGAATAGGCTAGTAATATTCATGGACTTAGCTGTTAGGTTCGGCTTTGAGAATGGTAGATCTAAAGGGTCTTCTAGTGCCTATACGATGATCATTAGGCATCAGTCGGGATATATTGGCATACCGGTCAATCGAGTGCCACAAACGTTTAAGACATCAGGTACTCAACTTAAAGAGGTTCCTCTATCCGTAGCAATGGCACCAACTGAAGACAATTTCATTAAGTTCATTGGAAACAAAGATGGAAAATTAGTCTACGTTTTAGCCATTGACGACCTCATCAATGCAGATCGATCTATACAGTATATTAGTGAACGTACAACTGGAGTGAAAAAGAAGTAATGAGTAAACCAATCAACATATTGATCGTTGATGACTCAGCATTCATGAGACTCTTAATTGGGGATATTCTATCCAAAGATCCAGATTTGCTAATTGTAGGTACAGCCAGCGATGGTAAAGAAGCAGTTGAACAAGCGAAAGAACTAAATCCAGATGTAATTCTTATGGATTTGGTGATGGGTGAGTATGATGGCCTATACGCTACAAAGGAAATAATGGCTTTTAAGCCCATACCAATTCTTATACTTAGCTCCGTGGGCAACTCAAATTTAGAACCTGTCTTTGAGGCGCTAAGATTAGGGGCAGTTGATTATATCAACAAGCCAAATAGGAACAATGCGAAAATGCGCTTGATGGAAGAGGAGTTGATTCACACAATTAGGCAAGTTGCTAAAAAAGCTAAACCAAGAAGAATCCAGCATCAGGAACCAACAAGTCAAAGCAAACTGTCGACTAAAAATCATGCAAAGGCCAACTGTGATGTAGTGGTGATTGGTGCAAGTACAGGTGGTCCGTCCGCACTTGAGCAAGTAATTAGATCATTGCCCGAAAATTTAAGTGTACCAGTTATTATTGTGCAGCATATGCCAGCCAATTTTATTGAACCGTTTGTTCATCGTTTGGACTCATTAACACCCCTTAAAGTCGTCAGTGGAAATGAAAATATGCTTCCTGTAAGGGGTATGATTGTTATTGCGTCTGGGAACACTAACTTATGTTTTGTTAAAGATAAAAGCACGGGAAAAATTGTGCTGGGTAATGACCCGAAGACCTATAAAGAATACAATCATCCTTCAATTAATTCGCTATTTCTTTCCACTGCAGAATTTTTTAGAGAAAAGGCAATTGCGGTACTGATGACTGGGATGGGAAAAGATGGAGTAGTAGGTTTGAAGGCAATCAAAGAAGCAGGAGGTACTACGATTGTTCAGGACCAAGAAACTAGCGTCATATTTGGGATGCCAAAAGCGGCAATAGCTGAGGGAGCAGCGATGCATGTCCTGCCACTCTATCAGATAGGAAATCAAATTGTGAGACTAATAAAATGATGAGATTTTGAATTCAAAAGAAGCTGAATATCGTGAATTATTCTTGTCAGAGGCTCTAGAGAATTTTGAGTCTCTTAATAATCTGTTTATCAATCTTGAAAAAGATACAAAAGATAAGAGATCAGTTGCAGAGATTTTCAGAATCACGCATACCCTGAAAGGTAATGCCATGGGTATGGGTTTCAAGCAGATAGGTGAACTAGCGCATGTGATAGAAGACATCATGGATGCCATTAAATCTGGGAAGATTCAGTTGAACGAATCGTTGTTTCAGCAGATGTTCCGTGCTAACGATAAGCTGGGTGAGCTTATCAATGCCATTGGGAGTGATAAGAGGGTTAGTTATATCGGGCTCAAAACTAAGCTAGAAGTCCTTTTGAGGACTGAAATTGAATTATCGACACCTACACCAGTAGTACCTATACCTCAGAAGGAGGAAGCTCAGGTTGCAAAACCGAAGGCAGTTGAAGAGCAATTTGATGATGCTACACTAGCTGACCAAATGGGCGAGGAAGTCGTTGAGGCGGAAGTCGTTGAAGAATCGTCTACAGAAATCACCTTTGCTGAGGTCATTCAGATTCCGGTGAAGAAGATGGACGAATTGATGAATCTTGTAGGAGAGTTATTGATCGAACGAGATCGACTTATTACGCGCCATGAAGAGCATGGGGGCTCTCGAAATGAATTTGAAGGCCTCAAGAGGATCACGTCTAATTTGCATTACGGTATTATGAATGCTAGGATGGTTCAGGTTGGGTTTTTGTTCAATAAGTTCCATAGAATTGCTAGAGATGCAGCTTTTGTAGAGAAAAAAGAAGTAACACTGAGACTAGAGGGTACGGAGGTAGAAATTGATCGAAATATATTAAAGATCATGAGTGATTCACTTGTGCACTTAGTTAGAAATGCTATTGGTCATGGAATAGAGAAGCCAGAAGATCGAAAAAAGGCAAATAAGCCTACAGAGGGGATCGTAACTCTTACTGCTCAGTTACAGAAAGACAATGTTAGGATCACGATTGCTGATGATGGTAAAGGTGTAGATCCAGCAATAATCAAAGCCAAAATAATCGAAAAAGGCCTTGCTTCCAAAGCTATGGCAGATAAGATGCCCGATGAACAGATCATCGAGTACATATTCACAACTGGCTTTAGCAGTGCACAGTCGGTAACGGGCATTTCGGGCAGAGGTGTGGGAATGGACGTAGTGAAAAAGGCTGTAGAGTCCATAGGTGGACAGGTTATGATTGACACCCAGTTAGGTTTAGGTTCACAAATACACCTTACACTTCCTTCTTCCTTGGCAATTAAAAGTGCCTTGCTGTTCAAACTGGACGGGCAAGAGCATGCTGTTCCGATGTCATACACTGAATCGGTTATGAATGTGGAAAATTCAGCCTTACGTAAAATTGGTAGGGGTCTCATGGGAACATTCATGGGAAAAACGATTCCTTTTGTTTTCTTACGCGATATTTTTAGTCATTCATGGACTGATTTATTGAGTGATAAAGGTGCACTGCATAAAACGTTTGAAGAAATACCCAAAGATGAATTGCTGCAGGTAATAATCGTCAGCTATTCAGGTAGGTCTGTAGGATTAATTGTAGATCAACTCATGCAGCAAAAAGAAATCATTGAAAAGGCTTTGCCTAGACCAATAGATCATCATAAATTAATCAGTGGAACTACTTTGTTGGGTAACGGCCGTGTGTGCCCAGTAATTGATGTTTCTGCGATCTCAGAACTATTGTTCAGGTCAGGGATTGCGACTGCAGCCAATCAGCACGAAAATGAATCTAATAACTAGTGGAGACAATCACTGACGAAGAGTTAAATGCATTAATGTTAGCAATGAAAAATCGCTACGGACTGGATTTTACAAATTACGAGAAATCTTCTTTGAAACGTGGTGTGTCTAGGTTGATTATGAAGAATAAAATGGATTCTTTGTTAGAATTATGGAGTAAAATTCTCCGTGATCAAGAATTCTTTTACAAGGCCATTGATGATTTGCTCGTGAACTTGACAGAGCTTTTTAGAAATCCAGATGTATGGATCAAGGTGAGAGATGAGATCCTTGTAAATATTAAAGATCGACCCATAAAAATATGGCATGCTGGTTGTTCTACGGGTGAGGAAGTCTATACAATGGCGATTGTTTTAGAAGAAAAGGGATTGCTTCATAGCAATGTTACGATCGCTTCAGATCTTAGCACAAAAGCTGTGAATGCTGCAAAAAAAGGGGATTACGCTCTGGCTTTGATCAATCAGTACCTGAAGCCCTTCTTATCCATTTATCCGAATAAAAAGCTTGAGGATTTTTTCGAATTCCATGATAAACATGCTTCGATTATGCCTCAATACAAGCGACACATTACATTTAAGAATCATAACCTTGTACATGATCCTAAGCTTGGTGACTTCGATATTGTGTTTTTTAGAAATGTAATGATATACTTTGATGATAAGTTGAAAAGGTATGTACTGGATTTGATGTATGAAAGCTTAAAGCCAAACAGTTATCTTTTACTTGGCTATTATGATATGATGCCAGAATATGGAAAAAAGAAGTTTAAATTGGTTGATGTAAAGACCAGGATATACCAAAAAGTGTGACTTTTATGGAAACAATAGCAACAAACATTCTAATACCAGCCCTATGACCAAAAGAATTCTCATAGTCGATGATAGTTCCTATATGAGGTCCTTAATCAACGAAACACTTACTGGGGAAGGGTATAATATAGTAGGTATGGCAGTTGATGGTGAGTCAGCTATAGATCTTGCCTTAGAGCTAAAGCCTGATATAATCACCTTGGATCAGGTACTACCTGATATGACAGGTATGGATATTTTGACAGCAGTCAAAGGAGCAGGGTTAGAGTCTCTAATCATCATGGTGAGCGCTGTAGGGCAACAATCAACAATCAAAGAAGCAATTGATGCGGGCGCTTCTGACTACATTGTCAAGCCCTTTTCTAAGAAGGAATTACTAGAAGCAATCCATAAGATGATAGCTAAAAACCACTAGTAATCGTTATTCGTACGCTCACACCTTTTAAATGCCGACTTATCGCGGCAACAACGCAACTCCTTCTCCTTTTTTACAACTTTGATATAACGAATTACAAAGCCTTGACCTAGATATGCTT